>CALWYI010000048.1 GCA_944385715.1 uncultured Oscillospiraceae bacterium
GCGGCGAGGACGAGTGCCGGGCCTGGACCATCACCGCCGGGACCAAGGCCCCCCAGGCCGCCGGCAAGATCCACACCGACTTCGAGCGGGGCTTCATCCGGGCCGAGGTCATCGCCTACGACGACCTGATGGCGGTGGGCTCCATGGCCGCCGCCCGGGAGAAGGGCATGATCCGCTCCGAGGGCAAGGACTACGTGGTCAAGGACGGGGATATCATCCTGTTCCGGTTTAATGTGTAAACTTCCGGTATATTATGTCGAATATTATACCCTTCGTATCTAAAAATCCTCAAAAAAAGGGACGCTTTGACATTCTGGACGCCTGGCGGACGCTGGCCATCCTCCTGATGCTGGTGTACCACTTCCTCTACGACCTCTTGATCTTCGGGGTCATCACCCCCGCCCAGATGTTTTCCCCGGGGCTGAACCTGATGCAGAAGTTCATCTGCTGCTCTTTCATCCTCCTGGCGGGGGCCTCCGCCAGGTTCTCCCGCAGCAACCTGCGCCACGGCTTCATCGTGCTGCTGGCGGGGGTGGCGGTGGAGATCGGCGCGGCGGTGGGGGGACAGACCATCCGCTTCGGCATCCTCCAGTTCATGGGGGTCAGCATGGTGCTGTGGCACTTTGCGGGGAAATACCTGCAGAAGCTGCCCCGGTGGCTGCTGGCATCCGGCGGCGCGGCGCTGTACGTCCTCTCCGACTGGTGGACCGGCCGGGTGACGGTGTCCGTCCCCTGGCTCTACCCCCTGGGGTTCCCCGACGCGCAATTCACCAGCGCCGACTACTTCCCCCTGCTGCCCTGGTTCTTCCTGTTTCTGATCGGTACAGCCCTGGGGGGCTGGTGCCTGGACCACCGGGAGAACCGGGTCCTCACCGCGCCCCTGCCCGGGACCCTCACCTTCCCCGGCCGCCACAGCCTCATCATCTATCTGCTCCACCAGCCGGTTCTGTACGGCGTGAGCTATCTCATCTGGGGGTGAACCGCCATGTCCTTCAACTGCACCTTATGCTACATTGAAAATCCCCAGGGGGAGTACCTGATGCTCCACCGGGTGAAGAAGAAAAACGACGTCAACCACGACAAGTGGATCGGGGTGGGCGGCAAGTTCGAGGCGGACGAGAGCCCCGAGGAGTGCCTTCTCCGGGAGGTCTGGGAGGAGACGGGCCTGACCCTCACCGACTACCGGTTCCGGGCGGTGGTGACCTTTGTATCTGAGGGCTGGGAGACGGAGTACATGCACCTCTTCACCGCCACCGGCTACACCGGCGAGCTGAAGGAGTGCAATGAGGGGAACCTGGAGTGGGTCCCCAAGGAGAAGGTCTACGACCTGCCCATCTGGGAGGGGGACAAGCTGTTCTTCCGGCTCATGGAGGACCCGGCGAGCCCCTTCTTCTCCCTGAAGATGGAATACCGGGGGGACACCCTGGTCCGGGCGGCGCTGGACGGGAAGGAGCTGGCCCTGTGAAGGAGAAGCTCCTCATCTCCGCCTGTCTCCTGGGCCGCAACTGCAAATACAGCGGCGGCAATAACTACACCCCCGCCGTGGAGAAGCTGAAGGAGCGCTATGAGCTGGTGCCGGTGTGTCCGGAGTGCATGGGGGGCCTGCCCATCCCCCACGACCCCGCGGAGCGGGTGGGGGACAGGGTCCTCTCCCGGACGGGGGCGGACGTGACGGTCCAGTTCCAGCGGGGGGCGGAGCTGGCCCTCCGGCGGGCCCGGCAGACGGGCGCGAAACTGGCGCTTCTGAAGGAGCGCAGCCCCTCCTGCGGCCGCGGCGCCATCTACGACGGCACCTTCACCGGCACGGTGGTGCCGGGAGACGGCGTGGCAGCGGCGCTGCTGGCGGAAAACGGGGTGACCATCTATGGCGAGAGCCGGGTGGAGGCGCTGCTGAAGGGACCTATCCGGGAGCCGGTGGCACTGCGCCGGGCTCGCCCCGGCGATGAGTCGGCCCTGGCCCTAATCCAAACAGAAGCCTGGAAAGCGGCGTTTCAGGATATTCTCCCTCCAGGGGTCCTTGCCCACTACAGTGACAAAGCGCAGGCAGAAAACCTTTATCAAGCCGTATTGGGCCGGAATATGGCCCGTGTGACGTTGGCATCTTTGGCAGAACAGCCCTGCGGCATCGCCGCCTGGAGCCAGAACCGTGACGATCTCGGCCCGGAAGTTGCAGAACTTATTTGTATTCATGTCCTACCTGGCTCCTGGCGCAGAGGCTGCGGCTCCGCCATGATGGAGATCGTCCTGCGGGAAATGCAGGCAGCAGGATATACCGCGGCCGTACTGTGGGTCTTTACCGCCAATACCCGTGCCAGGGCCTTTTATGAGAAATGGGACTTCTCCCCTGCGGGCCAAACCAAAAACGCACTGGGCGCGGAGGAACTCCTCTACCGGAAGGATCTATAGGAACAATCCTGACTGTATCCCCGGCAAATAAAAACAGCGTGGAAACCGAATCTCGGTTTCCACGCTGTTTTCATATTCCCGGCAGGCGGTCACGCGGTCTTCTTCCCGCCGGTGACGCTGCGGATGACGAAGAGGGTGCCCACCGTCAGCACCGCGCCGATGATGAGGCAGATGAGGGCGTTCTGGACAAAGCCGGCAATGATAAAGTTCACAAAGCTCACCGCCGCCACAGTGATGGCGTAGGGCAGCTGGGTGGACACGTGGTTGACGTGGTCGCACTGGGCGCCGGCGGAGGCCATGATGGTGGTGTCGCTGATGGGGGAGCAGTGGTCGCCGCACACAGCGCCGGCCAGGCAGGCGGAGATGCCGATGATCAGCAGCTCGCTGCCCACGGGGAAGATGGCCGCCACGATGGGGATGAGGATGCTGAAGGTGCCCCAGCTGGTACCGGAGGAGAAGGCCAGCACACAGGCCGCCACAAAGATGATGGCCGGCAGCATGCTGTAGAGGCTGGCGGCGGCGCCGGTCATGATGGTCTCAAAGAAGATGTCCGCACCCAGGCTGCCCACCATGTTCTTCAGGGCCACCGCCAGGGTCAGGATGATGATGGGGGGCACCATGGCCACAAAGCCCTTGGGCACACAGGCCATGGCCTCCTTGAAGGACATCAGGCGGCGGGCCACCACATAGGCGATGGTCAGCACCAGGGAGATGAGGCCGCCCCAGGGCAGGCCGATGAAGGCGTCGGTGTTGCCGAAGGCGCCGAAGAAGTCGCCGGCGCACTCGGTGCCGCCCCAGGCGTCCACGCCGAAGAAGCCGCCCACATAGATCATGCCGACGAAGCAGGTGACGATCAGGATCACCACCGGCAGCACCAGGTCGATCACTCTGCCCTTGGGGTTGCCCTCGTTCTCGGAGGCGTCCTCCAGAGCGCCCAGATCCCCATTGAGCTGGGCGTTCATCTCGTGGATCTTCATGGGGCCGTAGTCAAACTTCATGAAGCACAGGGCGATGATGAACACAAAGGTCAGCAGGGAGTAGAAGTTGTAGGGGATGGCCCGGATGAACAGCTCGATGCCGGTATAGCCCACATCCAGCCCCGCGGTGGCCACGGCCACGGCGGCGGCCCAGGAGGAGATGGGGGCGATCATGCACACGGGAGCGGCGGTGGCGTCGATGAGGTAGCTGAGCTTGGCCCGGGAGATCCGGTGGCCGTCGGTCACGGGCTTCATGACGGAGCCCACGGTCAGGCAGTTGAAGTAGTCGTCAATGAAGATCAGCACGCCCAGCACAAAGGTGGCCAGCATGGCCCCCGTCCGGGTCCTGATGTTCTTCTCCGCCCAGCGGCCGAAGGCGGCGGAGCCGCCGGAGGCGTTCACCAGGGCCACGATGGTCCCCAGCATCACCAGGAACAGGAAAATACCGGCGTTGCCCTCCACGGCGGCCACAAGACCGTCGTTGATGATGGTGTCCAGAGTGGCCACCGGGGCAAAGCTGCACTGGAACAGGGCGCCCACCAGGATACCGATGAACAGGGAGGAGTAGGCCTCCTTGGTGATGAGGGCCAGGACGATGGCCACCACCGGCGGGACCAGGGCCCAGAAGGTGCCGTACATGCCGGAGGCGGCGGCTTCGCCGTCGGCGGCGAAGGCGGGGACAGTCAGCAGCAGGCTGACCGCCATGACCAGCAGAATGCCGGTCCATCTGCGATGGGTTCTCATAGGATATTCCTCCTAAAACAAAAAATCCAGTCATGACGCGATCATGACCGGACACAGGAACATCCCCGTATACACCGTCATGACAGCTCTCCACGTTTCCGTGACAGTCCGCCGGATATTCTCCGGCCGGCCCAGCGCCCGCCCCGTCAGACAGCAGAGCAGGCACTTCGGCGGCAGTCCCTTTCCCTCCCCCGCTGTCTGGCGTTGTACGGGGAGCTACTCATGGCGGCCGCGCCTCTATCATAACCATTGCAGTGAACCGATCCCGGTTCACTGAGGCCCATTATAGCGCGCTTTGCCGTTTTGTCAAGAAAAATTCCGTAATTTCCCCCGCTTTTCCCCATTGTCCCCCTTTCCTGCCTCTCCGGGGACCATCCCGCCCTCAGCTGACGCGTCCGCCCTCTCGCCTGGAGAAAATTAAGAGAATCTGGATATTTCTCGCACCACTCCCTTGCGGGAAGCGGTGGGATGATGGTAAAATAAGGACAGCAAACCGAACCACCGGCGGTGAAAGGAGCGTTTTCCCGATCCAGCGGCAGGGCCGGTTTTTTTCTATCGCCACAGAGCCCGCCCCGGCGGAAACAAACGGTACGGAATCGACAACCAAACAGAAGGATGGAGGGCGACGACCATGAGACGAGGGGAACTGCTGCGGGAACTGGAACAGAGCGGACTGCCGGAACGGCTGACGCCGGTCTACGGAAAGGACGCGCCCGGCGCCGCCTACCGCCTGCGGGAGCTGGTGCTGGAGTACGGCGGGACCTTTCCCTGCGGCGACGAGGCGGAGACCTTGCTCTTCTCCACCCCCGGCCGCACGGAGCTGGGCGGCAACCACACCGACCACCAGCACGGCCACGGTCTGGCCGCCAGCGTGGATCTGGACACCATCGCCTGCGTGGTCCCCAACGGCAGCCGCACCATCCGCATCAAGTCCCGCCACCACCGCATGGCGGAGGTGGACCTGGGGGATCTCTCCATCCGAAAGGAGGAGACGGGCAACTCCGTGTCCCTGGTCCGGGGGGTGGCCGCCCGGCTGACCCAGCTGGGCTACCCCGTGGGGGGCTTCGACGCCTATACCACCACCCGGGTCCTCCGGGGCAGCGGCCTGAGCTCCTCCGCCGCCTTCGAGGTGCTGGCCGCCACCATCATGAACCAGCTCTTCTGCGGCGGCGCCCTCACCCCCACCGACCTCGCCAAGGTTGGCCAGTACGCCGAGAACGTCTACTTCGGCAAGCCCTGCGGCCTCATGGACCAGCTCTCCTGCGCCACCGGCGGCGTCATCGCCATCGACTTCCGGAACCCGGAGGACCCCCGGCTGCGGCAGGTCCAGGTGGACCTGGAGTCCTTCGGCCACGCCCTGTGCATCATCGACACCCGGGCCAGCCACGCCGACCTCACCGCCGACTACGCCGCCATCACCCGGGAGATGCGGGAGGTGGCCGCCTGCTTCGGCCGGGAGGTGCTGGGGGACGTGAGCTTTGACCGCTTCCGGGAGAACCTGGCCGCCGTCCGGGCCACCTGCGGCGACCGGGCGGCCCTGCGGGCCTACCACTTCTTCCGGGACGACCGGCGGGTCCTCCAGCAGTGCGACGCCCTGGAGCGGGGGGATTTTGACGAGTTCCTCCACCTGGTCCGCCAGTCCGGCCGCTCCTCCTTCATGTACCTGCAGAACGTATCCAACTACCGGGAGAGCCGCAGCCAGCCGGTGGCCTTTCTCCTGGCCCTGGCGGAGGACCTGCTGGACGGCCGGGGGGCCTGCCGGGTCCACGGCGGCGGCTTTGCCGGCACCATTCAGGCCTTTGTCCCCCTGGACATGCTCCCCGGCTTCGTCTCCGGCATGGAGGCGGTGGCGGGCCAGGGGGCCTGCCATGTGCTGTCCTTCCGCAGTGCCGGCTCCGTCCCCCTGGTGTGCTGACCCCCCATCTTCTGAAAGGAGCGCTCCTTCCTATGCGCTATGAAACCATTCTTCTCTCCGTGCCGGGGGCCGCTGCCCCGGCGGTCCTCGCCGCCTACCTCCCGGACAACTTTCCGGACCTGGGGCCGGACCGGCGGCGGCCCGCCCTCATCATCTGCCCCGGCGGCGGCTATGAGAAGCTGTCCAACCGGGAGGGGGAGCCGGTGGCCCTGCGCTTTCTGGGCCTGGGCTACGCCGCCTTCGTCCTCTACTACCATGTGGCCCCCCAGGCCCGCTACCCCATCCCCCAGCGGCAGCTGCTCTCGGCCATCGACCACGTGCGCAGCCACGGGGAGGAGTACCACATAGATCCCGCCGCGGTGATCCCCATGGGCTTCTCCGCCGGGGGCCACCTGGCGGGCTGCGCCGCCCTCCTGTGGAGCCGGCCGGAGATCGTGCGGCCCATGGAGAAG
This sequence comes from uncultured Oscillospiraceae bacterium, assembly GCA_944385715.1. GTDB lineage: Bacteria > Bacillota > Clostridia > Oscillospirales > Oscillospiraceae > Pelethomonas. The sequence continues at coordinate 6,495 of CALWYI010000048.1, forward strand.
AAGGCGGCGGCCTACCGGCCCGACGGGGCGGTATTGTGCTACCCGGTGGTCTCCGCCGGGGCCCACGGCCACCGGAACTCCTTCCGGAATCTCCTGGGGGAGCAGTACGAGAAAAAAGCGGCCTCCCTGTCCCTGGAGAACCAGGTGAAAAAGGGGGCGCCCCCCTTCTTCCTCTGGCACACCGCCGACGACACCACGGTGCCCATGGAGAACACCCGCCTGCTGGAGACGGTGCTCCGGGACCGGGGCGTACCGGTGGAGACCCACATCTTCCCCCACGGGGTCCACGGCCAGTCCCTGGCGGACCCCACCGCCTTCGCCCCGGACCGGCGCTGGCAGATCTCCGTCCCCTGCGCCGCCTGGGTGGAGCGCTGTCACGCCTGGCTCCAGCGGAACTTCTGCGCCCCGGCGGCGGGGGAGGCGCGGTAGGGCCATGGCTGTTTTTACTGTCGCCCTGCTGCAGCTGCTCCCCGGTGCCACAGAGGCGGAGAACCGGGAGAAGGGCCTCCTCTGGTGCCGGAAGGCCGGGGCCATGGGGGCGGATCTGGCCCTCTTCCCGGAGATGTGGAGCTGTGGCTACGACCTCTCCGGCGGAGCCGGGGCCATCGCCCGGCGGGCCATTCCCCGGGACGGCGGCTTCCTCCGTGCCTTCCAGGCGGAGGCCGCGGCGCTGGACATGGCCATCGCCGTCACCTTCCTGGAGCGGTGGGACGGCCCGCCCCGCAACAGCGTCGCCCTCTTCGACCGCCACGGCCGGGAGCTGTTCACCTACGCCAAGGTCCACACCTGCGACTTCGGTGACGAGCGGCACCTGACCCCCGGCGACCGGTTCTGTACCGCCGAGCTGGACACCCGGCAGGGGCCGGTGCGGGTGGGCGCCATGATCTGCTATGACCGGGAGTTCCCGGAGAGCGCGCGGCTCCTCATGCTCCAGGGGGCAGAGATCATCCTGGTACCCAACGCCTGCCCCATGGAGAGCAACCGCCTCTCCCAGCTCCGCGCCCGGGCCTTTGAGAATATGACCGCCATCGCCACCGCCAACTACCCCGCCGGGAAGCCGGACTGCAACGGCCACTCCACCGCCTTCGACGGCATCGCCTACGACGAGGCCGCCCCCGTCTCCCGGGACACCCTGGTGGTGGAGGCCGGGGAAAATGAGGGCATCTACCTGGCCCCCATTCCTCTGGACAAGCTGCGGTCCTACCGCTCCCGGGAGGTCCACGGCAACGCCTACCGCCACCCCCGGCTGTACGGTCCGCTGACGGAGGAACGGGTGGAGGCCCCCTTTATCCGCCCGGACCGGCGGAAGGAATACTGATACCTGTATCAAAATACAGCAGCCCGCCTGTGGAATCCCACAGGCGGGCTGATCTGATTTCACGGTATATCGGCCTCTCCGGAGTCGTCAGGTCCGGCGGGGCACTGCTCTCCGCCCCGGGCGGAGGGGTAAGGGGCGGGACTTACTTGGCGTACTCCACCACCTTGGTCTCACGCAGCACGTGGACCTTGATCTGGCCGGGGTACTCCAGCTCGTTCTCGATGCGGTTGGCCAGCTCCCGGGCCAGGATGACCATCTGGTCCTCGCTGACCTGCTCGGGCTTGACCATGACCCGGACCTCCCGTCCGGCCTGGATGGCGTAGGACTTCTCCACGCCGGGATAGCTGCCGGTGATCTCCTCCAGCTTCTCCAGGCGCTTGATATAGTTCTCCAGGTTCTCGCGGCGGGCGCCGGGCCGGGCGGCGGAGATGGCGTCGGCCGCCTGGACCAGGCAGGCCACCAGGGTCTTGCACTCCACGTCGCCGTGGTGGGCCTGGATGGCGTTGAGGATGTCCTCTTTCTCCTTGTACTTGCGGCAGAACTCCACGCCCAGGTTGACGTGGGTGCCCTCGAACTCGTGGTCCAGGGCCTTGCCGATGTCGTGGAGCAGGCCGGCCCGCTTGGCGGCGTTCACGTCCAGGCCCAGCTCTGCGGCCATAAGGCCGGCGATGTGGCTGACCTCGATGGAGTGCTGGAGGACGTTCTGGCCGTAGCTGGTGCGGTAGTGGAGGCGGCCCAGCATCTTCTGGACCTCCGGGTGGAGGCCCCGCACGCCGGTCTCCAGCGCGGCGCGCTCGCCCTCGCTCTTGATGACGGCGTCCACCTCCCGGCGGGCCTTCTCCACCATCTCCTCGATGTGGGTGGGGTGGATGCGGCCGTCGGCGATGAGCTTCTCCAGGGCCACCCGGGCCACCTCGCGGCGGACGGGCTCAAAGCAGGAGACCGTGATGGCCTCCGGGGTGTCGTCGATGATGAGATCCACACCGGTGAGGGTCTCGATGGTGCGGATGTTGCGGCCCTCGCGGCCGATGATGCGGCCCTTCATCTCGTCATTGGGCAGGGGTACCACACTGACGGTGATCTCGGCCACGTGGTCGGCGGCGCAGCGCTGGATGGCGGTGGCCACGATCTCCCGGGCCCGCTGGTCCGCCTCGTCCTTGGCCCGGGCCTCGATCTCCTTGATCTTGAGGGCGGTCTCGTGGGTCACCTCGGACTCCACCTGGGCGATGAGGTAGTTTTTGGCCTCCTCGGCGGTAAAGCCGGAGATCCGCTCCAGCATCTCCGTCTGGCTGCGCTTGATGAGCTTGATCTCCTCCTGCTCCTTGTCCGCCTCGGCGTGCTTCTGGTTCAGGGCCTCCTCTTTTTTCTCGATGTTCTCGGTCTTGCGGTCTAAGTTCTCTTCCTTCTGCTGCAGCCGGCGCTCCTGCTTCTGCAGGTCCGCCCGGCGGGACTTCTCTTCCTTCTCATACTCGCTGCGGGCGCGTAAGATCTCTTCCTTTGCCTCCACGAGAGCCTCGCGCTTTTTACTTTCGGAGCTTTTGATCGCCTCGTTGATAATGCGGCGCGCTTCTTCCTCCGCGCTGGAGATCTCCTTTTCCGAAACCTTTTTCCGGTAGACGATGCCGAGAAGGAAGAACACTACCGCGGCCACCGCGAAGGCGATGACTGCCACGATAATGGTGACAATGGAAATACCTTCCATATACACGCTTCCTCCTATTTACTTCTGATATGGAATGGGGGTTTTCTTCTCCGGCGCTGACGGGGCGCCGGACATGGAAATAATCAGCGGATACCCCTTATTATCCGCTGACAAAAATCCTATTCAATAATACTCGCTCTACCTGCTCCCTGTCAAGTAAAAAAGACGGGGGACCAGGGCAAAAAAAGCCCCGGGCCCAGAGGGCCCGGGCATATGGCGCGGGGCGCCTGCGATCATCAGCCGTTCCTCGAAAAAGTGGAGTCTATCCCTTCTCCGCCGTATCGATATACTGGGACACGGCGTAGCCCACGTAGTCCCCGTAGCGCACCACGTACCAGTCCCCGTACTGGCCGTATACCGTCACCGCCGCGCCGTGGGGGATGTGGGCGATCACCGCCGCGCTCCGCTCCGGGCGGCTGCGGAGGTTCAGCGTGCCGCCGCCGGCCTGTACGGTCCCCTCCCTGGGGTCCACCGGCCAGATGAAGGGGATGTCGAAAAAGTCCGTGAGGCTGAGGACCAGGTCCCGGGCGATCTCCTGGATGTTCTCCTCGATCCACCGGGCGTCCTCCCCGTTGTCGTGATAGCCGATCTCCAGCAGCACCGCCGGGAACCGGGGGCCCCGGACCTCCACCAGGCTGGTGGTGGTCCGCGTCACCACCTTGTCCGGCAGGGGGTAGATGTTCCGGAGGTTGTTGACAAAGATCTGGGCCGCCCGCTGGCCCTCGGAGCTGCCGGGGTAGTAGAAGGCGATGATCCCCCGGTTTTTTCCCTCGCTGCCGGGGCCGGAGGCGTTGGAGTGCAGGGCCAGGTATAGGTCGTACCACCCCTGATTGGCCTGCCGGACGGAGCTGGCGGCGGTCATATCCGGGGTGTTGCGGCTGTAGCGGATGCCGCAGCTGTTGAGATAGGGAACCATGGCGTCCGCCAGGCGGTTCATCCAGTACTCCTCGCTGCCGCTGCCGGTGACGTAGGGGTTATATTCCTGGGTGGACGGGCTGATATAGATGATGGGCATGGAGCCACCTCCTGTCTCCCTATCCTATGCGCCGGTCAAAGATCCGGTGCAAAATCCGCCCGCCGCGGCAAAAAAGCGCCGCCCCTCCCGGGGCGGCGCTTTCGGATATTCCTGCGGTTTTGGTTTACTTCTTGGCCTTGGAGTCCACCACGTCCTTGAGCAGGGCGGTGAAGTCCTCCATGGACATGGCGCCCAGGTCGCCGTCGGCGCGGTGCCGGGGGGAGACGGTGCCGTTCTCCATATCCCGGTCGCCCACCACCACCATGTAGGGCACCTTCTCCAGCTGGGCCTCCCGGATCTTCTTGCCGATCTTCTCGTTGCGGTAGTCCACCTCTACCCGGAAGCCCAGGTCCTCCAGCTTCCTGGCCTGCTCCGCGCAGTAGTCGGCGGCCCGGTCGGTGACCGGCAGGAAGCGGACCTGCTCGGGGGCCATCCAGGTGGGCAGGGCCCCGGCGTACTTCTCGATCAGCAGAGCCAGGGTCCGCTCATAGCAGCCCATGGAGGTGCGGTGGATGATATAAGGGGTCTTCTTGGAGCCGTCGGCATCCACATACTCCATGCCGAACTTCTCCGCCAGGAGCATGTCGATCTGGATGGTGATGAGGGTGTCCTCCTTGCCGAAGACGTTCTTGATCTGGATATCCAGCTTGGGGCCGTAGAAGGCGGCCTCGTCGATGCCCACCTCGTACTGAATGCCCAGGTCGTCCAGGATGGTCTTCATGACGCTCTGGGCGTGCTCCCACTGCTCCGGGGTGCCCTCGTACTTGTTGTTGGGGTTGGCGGGGTCCCACTGGGAGAAGCGGAAGGAGCAGTCCTCCTTGAGGCCCAGGGTCTCCAGGCAGTAGTTGGCCAGCTCGAAGCAGCCCCGGAACTCCTCCTCCAGCTGATCGGGGCGGAGGATCAGGTGGCCCTCGGAGATGGTGAACTGCCGCACCCGGATGAGGCCGTGCATCTCGCCGGAGTCCTCATTGCGGAACAGGGTGGAGGTCTCCCCCAGCCGCATGGGCAGATCCCGGTAGGACCGCTGACGGTTGAGGTACACCTGGTACTGGAAGGGGCAGGTCATGGGGCGCAGGGCAAAGCAATCCTTGGTCTCATCGTAGGGGTCCCCCAGGATGAACATGCCGTCCAGATAGTGGTCCCAGTGGCCGGAAATCTTGTAGAGGTCCCGCTTGGCCATGAGGGGGGTCTTGGTGAGGAGGTAGCCCCGCTTCTGCTCAGTGTCCTCGATCCACCGCTGGAGCAGCTGGATCACCCGGGCGCCCTTGGGCAGCAGCACAGGCAGGCCCTGGCCGATGACGTCCACGGTGGTGAAGTACTCCAGCTCCCGGCCCAGCTTGTTGTGGTCCCGCTTCAGGGCCTCGGCCTGCTGCTCCAGATAGGCGTCCAGCTCCTCCTTCTTGGGGAAGGCCACGCCGTAGATCCGCTGGAGCATCTTGCGGTTGCTGTCGCCCCGCCAGTAGGCGCCGGT
>CALWYI010000049.1 GCA_944385715.1 uncultured Oscillospiraceae bacterium
ATGGTGCTGGGCCTCACCGCCTGCGGCTCCGGCAGCAAGAAGGCGGAGCTGGTGGTCTTTGCCGCCGCCTCCATGCAGGAGACCATGGAGGAGATTGCTGAGATGTACCAGGAGGTGGAGCCGGACGTGACCATCACCTACAACTTCGATTCCTCCGGCACCCTCAAGACCCAGATCCAGGAGGGGGCGGACTGCGACATCTTCATCTCCGCGGCTCCCAAGCAGATGAACCAGCTGGATAAGGACGGCGGCGAGGAGAACACCGAGGGTCTGGACTTTGTCCTGGAGGGCACCCGCCTGGACCTGCTGGAGAACAAGGTGGTGCTGGCGGTGCCGGAGGGGAACCCCAAGGGCATCGGGAGCTATGACCAGCTGGCGGAGCTGCTGGAGAGCGGCGATGTGCTGCTGGCCATGGGCAACAGCGACGTGCCGGTGGGCCAGTACACCCAGAAGATCTTCGCCTACTACGGCCTGGACGAGGCGGCGCTGAACGACGCCGGGGTCCTGACCTACGGCACCAACGTCAAGGAGGTCACAAGCCAGGTGGCGGAGGCGGCGGTGGACTGCGGCATCATCTACGCCACCGACGCCTTCTCCGACAGCCTGACCGTGGTGGCGGAGGCCACGGCGGAGATGTGCGGCCAGGTGATCTACCCGGCGGCGGTGCTGAATATCACCAAAAATGAGGAGGCCGCCAAGGCGTTTTTGGCGTACCTACAGACCGACGAGGCCGCGGCGGTGTTCGAGAGCGTGGGATTCACTCCTCTCTATTAAATAAACGGGGGCTGCGCGCCCCGGGCCCCAGTGGTTCCGAAGTAAGCCGCTTCAGACTTCGGCTCCCGGGGCTCCCCGCCCCGGACCCGGGTGACTTTTTGTACGCACAAAAAGTCACCAAAAAGGCGCCAGGGAGACCCTGGACCCCTTTTTTGTCTAATCGGACACTATCAGGGGAGATACCGGGCAGCCACTGAATTTCCACTTGTCCCTCGTAATCGGTGCGGTGCTCTGCTGTACTTCGCCTGTCGGCCCTCGGGATGATGGATGTTTCTGAGTATGCAGCGATAGAAACATCTCTCCCTCCAAAAGGGCGACAGCCGAAGCCGGACCAGATACCCGCCACAGATCAGATGCTAAAAAACGCCGATTCAGTGGCACCGCAATATCAAATCTGATAGAGACCGATTGGGCAGACAAAGGGGGTCCGGGGTCTCCCCGGCGGGCCCACTTTTGGGCGTCCAAAAGTGGGCCCGCCGGGGGCATGCCAGCCCGGAGGGCTGATAAAGAGAAGTTCAGAGGATGTTTCCTCTGATAATCCCCCCCGCCGCCGGGTCCGGCGGCAAAACCCCACCGGGAGGTGTGACGATGGACTGGTTTCCCCTATACAATTCCCTGCGGATCGCGGCCATCTCCACGGTGGTCATCTTCTTTGCGGGGATTTTCGCGGCCTACTACATCGCCAAGGCCCCCCGGATGGTGAAGGGAGTGCTGGACGTGGTGCTGACGCTGCCCCTGGTGCTGCCGCCCACGGTGATGGGCTACCTGCTGCTGCGGCTGCTGGGCCCCAACCGTCTGATCGGCAGCTGGGTGCTGGAGACCTTCGGCGTGAAGATGGTCATGACCTGGTGGTCCGCCATCTTCGCCACGGTGGCGGTGGCCTTCCCCCTCATGTACCGCACCGCCCGGGGGGCCTTCGAGGCCTTTGACGACACCCTGGCCCAGGCGGGCAGGACGTTGGGCCTCAGCAACACCTATATCTTCTGGCGCATCCGCATGCCGGTGTGCCGCCAGGGCATCCTGGCGGGGACGGTGCTGTCCTTCGCCCGGGCCCTGGGGGAGTACGGCGCCACCTCCATGATCGCCGGCTACACCCCCGGCCGCACCGCCACCATCTCCACCACCGTCTACCAGCTCTGGCGGACCGGGGACGACGCCCTTGCTTTCCGGTGGGTGCTGGTGAACGTGGCCATCTCGGCGGTGGTACTGCTGGCGGTGAACATGCTGGAGCGGCGGGAGAAGCCGTCTGCCCGGAAGGGGGTGCGGTAAATGGCGCTGGAAGTGCGGGTGGAAAAGACCTGCGGCGACTTTCATCTGAAAGCCGAGTTTCAGGCGGAGGGGGAGCCTCTGGCCCTGCTGGGCCCCTCGGGCTGCGGCAAGAGCCTGACCCTCAAGTGCATCGCCGGCATCGAGCGGCCGGACCGGGGGCGGATCGTCCTGGACGGCCGGGTGCTCTTTGACAGTGAGAGGCGTATCGACCTGCCGCCCCAGAAGCGGCAGGTGGGGTATCTCTTCCAGCAGTACGCCCTCTTCCCCCACATGACGGTGGCGGAGAACATCGCCGCCGGGTGCCGGCGGCTGGATCGGAGCCAGCGGAAGAAGCGGGTGGCGGCGCTTGTCGCCATGCTGCACCTGGAGGGGCTGGAGGGCCTGCGGCCCCGGCAGCTCTCCGGCGGGCAGCAGCAGCGGACGGCCCTGGCCCGGATCCTGGCCTCGGAGCCCCGGGCGATTCTGCTGGACGAGCCCTTCTCCGCTCTGGACAGCCATCTGAAGTGGCAGCTGGAGCCGGAGCTCAGGGACGTGCTGGAGGCCTTCGGCGGCGTGACCCTCTGGGTGACCCACGACCGGGGGGAGGCCTGCCGCAACTGTCCCAGGGTCTGCGTCATGGAGGCGGGCCGCACCGCTCCCGTGCGGGATATGGGATCGCTGCTGGCGGACCCCCAAACGGTGGGCGCCGCCCGGCTTTCCGGCTGCCGCAACTGCGTGAAGGCGGAGAGGGGCGAGACGGCAGGCTTTGTCCGCCTGCCGGAGTGGGGGGTGACCCTCCGCTGCGCCGCTCCCTGGCGGGACGGTGTCACCGCCCTGGGCATCCGGGAGGAGCGGGTCCGCCCGGCAAGGCCCGATGAGGAAAATACAGTGGAATGTGCGCTGACGCGGCTGGTGGAGGATGTGTCCGCCGCCACGGCCCTGCTGCGGCCCCTGACCGCCGGGCTGGGAGCGCCGCTGCTGCGGATGGCGGTGGAAAAAGACGCGGCGCTGAAGCCGGGGGAGCGCATAACCGTGGCCCTTTCGGCGGAGGACCTGCTGCTGCTGGAGTAAGGAGGAGCATATGGAGGAACAATTTACCGCGGCGGTGGTGACCGTCAGCGACAGGAGCTTCCGGGGGGAGCGGCCCGACGGCAGCGGCCCGGTGGTGAAGGAGCTGCTGGAGGGGGCGGGCTACCGGGTGGTCCGCGTGGAGATCGTCCCCGACGAGCAGCGGGAGATCGAGGGGGTGTTGACGGCCCTGGCGGACAAGGAGGACGTGGCCCTGGTGGCGACCACCGGCGGCACCGGCTTCGCCCCCCGGGACGTGACCCCGGAGGCCACCATCGCCGTCTGTCAGCGGCTGGCGCCGGGGATCCCCGAGGCCATGCGCCAGGCGTCCCTCGCCATCACCTCCCGGGCCATGCTGTCCCGGGCCGCCGCCGGCATCCGGGGCCGAACCCTCATCGTCAACCTGCCGGGGAGCCCCAAGGCCGCCAGGGAGAATCTGGAGGCGGTGCTGCCCGCTTTGGGCCACGGCCTCGCCATGCTCCGGGGCGGACCGGCGGACTGCGCCGGCACGGCGAAGCCGGTATAGCGGCGGATCTGACCATCTGGAGGGACCACCGCCCATCTCCCAAGAAACAGGGGGAGATGGGCGGTTTCTTTGTCACATTCGGAGAGAATGGCGGTTTTTTCCCGGCGGACGTTTACAAACGCCGGGACGGGTGTTATACTGTCTGACTGGAAAGAAACCGGGGAGGAGGGGCGCCGTGAGCCGGGAGAAGGTATACGCGCTGCTGCGGCAGCGGACCGGGGAGTTTTTCTCCGGCGAGGAGCTCAGCCGTACGCTGGGCATCAGCCGGGCGGCGGTGTGGAAGGCCATCGACAGCCTCCGCCGGGACGGCTATACCATCGAGGCGAAGAAATCCCAGGGCTACCGGCTGGTGGCCGCGCCGGACGCCCTGGTGGAGCGGGAGATCCGCCGGTACCTGCCGCCGGAGGTCTCCTGTCCGGACCTCCGCTGTCTCCCGGAGGTGGACTCCACCAACTCCTATCTCAAGCGGGAGGCCATGAACGGCGCGCCCCACGGCGCCATCGCCGTGGCCAACTGCCAGACCGCCGGGCGGGGCCGCATGGCCCGCCGGTTCCAGTCCCCGCCGGACTGCGGGGTGTACCTCTCCATCCTCCTCAGGCCGGAGCGCATGCCCTCGGAGCTCATGGGGGCCACGGGAATGGCGGCGGTGGCGGTGTGCGACGCGGTGGAGAAGGCCGCCGGGGTCCGCCCCCAGATCAAGTGGACCAACGATCTGATCCTCCACGGCCGGAAGCTGGGGGGCATCCTCACGGAGATGGCCCTGGAGGGGGAGACGGGCCGGACGGAGTTTCTCATCATCGGCGCGGGGGTCAACGTCCGCGAGAGCCGGGAGGAGTTCCCGCCGGAGGTGGCGGAGATCGCCACGTCTCTCGCCGCCGAGGGGTACGAGGCCTCCCGGCCCGCCCTGGCCGCCGCCCTCATCGAGGCCTTTTACCGTCTGGGCCGGGACCTGGGGGGCGATATCACGCCCTGGGTGGAAGCCTACCGCCGGGACTGCGTCACCATCGGCAGAGAGGTGCGGCTCCTCTGGTCGGAGGGTCAGGAGCGGGCGCTGGCCCTGGATGTGGACGGGCAGTTCGGCCTGGTGGTCCGCCGGGAGGACGGCAGCGAGACCACGGTCCGCACCGGCGAGGTGTCGGTCCGGGGTCTGTACGGCTATACAGAATAAGGAAGCAGCGCCGGTCCGGCGCGATGTGAAGAAAGAGATGAGGCGTTTCCCATGAATCAGTTAGCAGACCTGTTTCTGACCTTCGCCAAGGTGGGGGTCATGACCTTCGGCGGCGGCTACGCCATGCTGCCCATCCTCCAGCGGGAGGTGGTGGAGAACAAGCACTGGGCCACCGAGGAGGAGCTGGTGGACTACTTCGCCATCGGCCAGTGCACCCCCGGCGTCATCGCCGTCAACACCGCCACCTTTGTGGGCCAGAAGCTCCGGGGCACTGTGGGCGGCATCATCGCCACCCTGGGGGTGGTGTTCCCCTCCCTGGTGATCATCTCCCTGCTGGCGGGGGTGATCTCCGCCTTCTCCCACCTGGAGTGGGTCCAGCACGCCTTCGGCGGCATCCGCATCTGCGTGTGCATCCTGATCTGCAACGCGGTGGTGAAGCTCTACAAGAAGGCTGTAGTGGACAAGCTGACCCTGGCGGTATTTCTGCTGGTGACCCTGGGCAGCTACTTCCTGCCGGTGAGCCCCGTGATCTTCGTGGTGGTCACCGCCCTCATCGGCATCGCCGCCAAGAACTGGGGGGTGAAGAAGTGATGCTGTATCTGCGCCTCTTCTATGAGTTTTTCAAGACGGGCCTCTTCGCCATCGGCGGCGGCATGGCCACCATCCCCTTCCTCTACGACATGGCCGACGCCACCGGGTGGTTCACCTACAACGACCTTGCCAACATGATCGCTGTGAGCGAGTCCACCCCCGGCCCGGTGGGGGTCAACATGGCCACCTACGTGGGGTATATCACCGGCCGCAGTGTGGCGGGAGTCCCCACCGCCATTCTGGGGGCGGTAGTCGCAACATTGGGCCTGGTGGCCCCCTCCATCATCGTGATCCTCATCATCGCCGCCTTCCTCAAGAGCTTCCGGGACAACCGGTATGTGGACAGCGCCTTCTACGGCCTCCGGCCCGCCTCCACGGGCCTCATCGCCGCGGCGGGCATCTCCGTGGCGGTGAGCAACCTCCTCTTTACCGACACCCTGGCCCAGGGCTTCTCCCTGGCTTTCTTCAACTGGAAGGGCTGGCTTCTGGCGGCGGTTCTGTGGGTCCTCACCAACAAGGTGAAGAAGACCAAGGGCCTCCACCCCATCATCTTCATTCTGGCCTCCGCCGTGGTGGGTGTGGTGTTCAGCATGTGAGGAGCGCCTGTTTTTGCAGGAACGACATCAGGAAAGGCGCTTTTGCGCCTTTCCTGATTGCTTTTTTTCCGGGAAGCGGCTATACTACTTCTGATGAAACGGAAAGGGGGCGGGGAGATGCTCTATCGGATACTGGCCGTCGGAGACGTGGTGGGGGAGCCGGGACTCAGACACCTGGAGCGGCACCTGCGCAGCGTCAAGCGGCTCAAGGACGTCCACTTCACCGTGGTCAACGGGGAGAACGCCGCCGGCGTGGGGATCCTCCCCGACCAGGTGGAGGCCCTCTACGCCGCCGGGGCCGACGTGGTGACCCTGGGGAACCACACCTTCGGCAAGCAGCAGATCGCAAATCGGCTGGAGGCGGACCCCTACCTCCTGCGGCCCGCCAACTACACGGGCCGGGCTCCGGGTCGGGGCTGGGGGATGTACGAGTGCGGCCATATTCATATCGGCGTCATGAGTCTCATCGGCCGCTGCGGCCTGGACTTCCACGCCGACAACCCCTTCACCACGGCGGACAGGTTGCTCTCCGCCGGGGAGCGGCCCGATCTGGTGCTGGTGGACTTCCACGCCGAGGCCACCAGCGAGAAGCGGGCCCTGGGCTACTACCTGGACGGCCGGGTGGCCGCCCTGTGGGGCACCCACACCCACGTGCCCACCGCCGACGAGCAGGTGCTGCCCAGGGGCACCGGGTATATCACGGACCTGGGCATGACGGGGCCGGCGGTGTCGGTGCTGGGCATCGAGCCCCGGCAGAGCATCGAGACCTTTCTGGGGGGGCTGCCGGGGCGGTACCAGCCGGCGGCGGGGCCCTGCAAAATGGAGGGGGCATTGTTTACCCTGGACAGCAGCAGCGGGAAGTGTACGGCGGTGGAGCGCATCGCCATAGAATAGGTAAGGAGAACAGAATATGTCGATCGAGCGGGTAAAAGCGTATCTGGAACAATTCGGCGCGGCGGAGCGGATCCGGGAGTACGAGGTGTCCACCGCCACGGTGGAGCTGGCGGCCCAGGCCGCCGGGGTGGAGCCGGGCCGCATCGCCAAGAGCCTGAGCTTCAAGCTGGAGGAGCGGACCATCCTGGTGGTGGCCGCCGGGGACGTGAAGGTGGACAACACCAAGTACAAGACCACCTTCGGCGGCAAGGCCAAGATGCTCACCGCCCAGGAGGCGGAGGAGCGCATCGGCCACGCCGTGGGCGGCGTGTGCCCCTTCGGCGTGAAGGAGGGCGTGGAGGTGTACCTGGACCGGTCCCTGGAGCGGTTTCCCACGGTGCTGCCCGCCGCGGGCAGCAGCAACAGCTGCATCGAGCTGACCCTGCCGGAGCTGGAGCAGTTCTCCGGCGCAAAGGGCTGGGTGGACGTGTGCAAGCTGCCCCAGGCGTAAGGAGGCGCACCATGCCCAGAATCATTCACGGGGCGGACTTCCACCTGGACAGCGCCTTTGCGGGGCTGCCGCCGGAGAAGGCCCGGCAGCGGCGGCGGGAGAGCCGGGAACTGCTGGAACGGTTGGCGGAGCTGGTCCGGACAGAAAAGGCGGAGCTGGTCCTCCTCTCCGGGGACCTCTTCGACGGGGAGCGGGTGTATCCCGAGACCCTGGAGCGGCTGCGCGCCGCCCTGGGGGCCATGGCCTGCCCGGTGTTCATCGCCCCGGGGAACCACGACCCCTATACCCCCTACAGCCCCTACGCCGCCGGGGACTGGCCGGCCAACGTCCACATCTTCCGCTCGGAGGAGATGGAGGCGGTGGCGCTGCCGGAGCTGGGCTGTGTGGTCCACGGCTGCGCCTTTACCGGCGGGGAGCGGACCGACCAGGCCCTGAAGGGCTTTGCCGCTCCGGCGGATGGGAAGATTCATATGATGTGCATCCACGGCGACGTGGGAACGCCGGAGAGCGTCTACGGCCCCGTCACCCGGCAGCAGATCGCAGACAGCGGCCTTGCCTACCTGGCCCTGGGCCACATCCACCAGTACAGCGGCGTGAACCGGGAGGGGAATACCTACTGGGTCTACCCCGGCTGCCCCGAGGGCCGGGGCTTCGACGAGCTGGGGGACAAGGGCGTGCTGGCGGGAACGGTGGACGGGAGGGGGGCGGACCTCCGCTTCGTGCCCCTGTGCCGCCGGCGGTACCATGTGATTTCGGTGGACGTCACCGGGCGGGAGCCCCGGGAGGCCCTGGGGGAGGCCCTGCCGGAGACGGCGGCGGAGGACGTGTGCCGCTTTGTTCTCACCGGGGAGAGCGGCGAGGGGGGCGTGGACCTGCCCGCCCTGGAGACCGCCTTCGGGCCCCGGTGCTATGTGCTCCAGCTCCGGGACGAGACCCGACCGGCGGAGGACATCTGGCGGCGGGCGGGGGAGGACTCCCTGCGGGGACTGTTCCTCCAGGACCTGCGGCGGCAGTACGACGCCGCCCCGGACGAGGCACAGCGGCGGAAGATCGCCCTGGCGGTGCGCTTCGGCCTTGCCGCCCTGGACGGCAGGGACCTGTAACGGCAACATGAGGAAAAACGGCGGCAGCGGGGAGAGGCTGCCGCGCATACAGAGGAGGAACACTATGGAGAAGAAACACATCCTGCTCATCGGCACCGGCGGCACCATTGCCTCGGAGATGGGAGAGAGCGGCCTTGTGCCGGAGCTGACCTCGGAGCAGCTCCTGCGCTACATCCCGGACATCTCGGGGATCTGTGCCGTGGACTGCGTGCAGCCCTTCAGCCTGGACAGCAGCGACCTCCAGCCCAAGCACTGGGTCCTGGTGGCCAATGTTATCCGGGACCACTATGACCGCTACGACGGCTTCGTGGTCAGCCACGGCACCGACACCATGGCCTACACCGCCGCCGCCCTCAGCTACCTCATCCAGGGCAGCCCCAAGCCCATCGTCCTCACCGGGGCCCAGAAGCCCATCGGCTTTGAGACCACCGACTCCAAGCAGAACCTCCGGGACGCCTTCGCCGTGGCGGCCTCGGACATGACCGGCGTGGTGCTGGTGTTCAACGGGAAGGTGATACTAGGCACCCGGGCCCGGAAGATCCGCAGCAAGAGCTTCGAGGCCTTCTCCAGCATCAACTACCCGGTGCTGGCCCTGGTCCAGGACGGGCGGCTCATCCGCTACATCCGGCCGGAGTGCTGCGCGGAGCCGGTGTTCTACGACAAGGTGAATCCCCGGGTGGCCCTCATGAAGCTGATCCCCGGGGCGGACTGCGCCATGGCGGAGTGGCTCCTCCGGCGCAACGACGCCCTCATCGTGGAGAGCTTCGGGGTGGGGGGCCTTCCCACCTACGAGGAGGGCAGCTACTACGAGACCGTGAAGGCGGGGCTGGACCAGGGCAAGATCGTGGTGATGACCACCCAGGTGGAGAACGAGGGCAGCGACCTGAGCGTCTACCAGGTGGGTACCCACGTCAAGCGGAACCTGCCCATCCTGGAGGCCTACGACATGACCACCGAGGCGGTGACCGCCAAGCTCATGTGGATTCTGGGCCAGACCATGGACCGGGAGAGGGCCTCGGAGCTGTTCTACACCCCTGTGGCCTGCGATATCCTGGCCCGGAAATGAATCCGGAGAGAAATTTTCCCGATAGAGGAGCGCCCCGGGCAGAGATGACTGCCCGGGGCGTTTTTTGGCGGCCGGGGCGGGCGGCATAGAAAAAATGTTAAATTTCATGGGAGCCCCTTCCCTTACAGGCGCCGTTATGGTAAACTACTGTCGAATGTTGTCGCAACGGACAAGACCCGAGAGAAAGTGAGAGTGCCCATGAAGTCCCTGAAGAAGATCCTGTCCCTGAGCCTGAGCGTCCTGCTGGTGCTGACGCTGATGCCCGCCGCCGCCCTGGCGGTGGAGACCTTCTCCATCAGCGATGAGGGCATCGCCCTCATCGAGGAGTACGAGGGCTTCCGTGAGGAGCCGTATATGGACGACAACGGCAACTGGTATATCGGCTACGGCACCTCCTGCGACCCGGAGGACTACCCCGACGGCATCAGCAAAAAGAAGGCGGAGCGCCTGCTGGAGGAGGCCCTGGAGAGCAAGGAGGAGGCGGTGAACCGGCTGCTCATGGACTACGGCATCTCCGTGGAGCAGTACCAGTTCGACGCCATGGTCAGCATGACCTACACCCTGGGCACCCAGTGGATGGACCCCACCACCCGCTTCTGCGGCTACCTGATCCAGGGCATCGAGAACTACAGCGAGGTGGAGGTGGTCAACGCCATCGCCACCTGGTGCCACTCCGGCAACGACCCCCTGGACCACCTGGTGGAGCGGCGGCTGACGGAGGCATACCTCTTCCTCTACGGGGAGTATGAGAACGACGGACCGGACAACTACCGCTACATCCACTTCGACCCCAACGGCGGCGATGTGGAGCACAAGACGGTGTTCTACCCGGTGGGCCAGGTCTACGGCGAGCTGCCCACCCCCACCGGCAACGACGGACGGACCTTCCTGGGCTGGTACACCAGCGACGGCACCCAGCTCACCGGCGGGGAGACCGCCGAGGAGAATATCTGGGTCACCGCCAAGTGGGACGGCGAGGGCAGCGGCTCCGCCGGCTCGGACATGGACTTCTCCGACTGGGTGAACCCCTACACCGATGTAAAGGAGAGCGACTGGTATTTCACATACGTCCGGGAGCTCAGCGCCCGTAATGTGCTGGGCGGCTACCCCGACGGCACCTTCCGGGCCACCTCCCCCCTCACCGCCGGCGAGGCGCTGAAGCTGGTGCTGCTGGGGGCGGGCTATCCGGAGGCGGAGCCCACCGGCAGCCACTGGGCCAGCGGCTATCTGGCCCTGGCGGAGAGCCTGGGCTGCCTTACGCCGGGGGAGGTCCAGGACCTGGACAGCCCCATCAGCCGCATGGTCATCGCTCGGGTGGCCGCGGTAGCCATGGGCCTGGAGGAGCGGGAGGGGGCTTCCCCCTTTGCCGACGTGGACAGCGGCTACACCCTGGCCCTCTATGAGGAGGGAATCCTCAACGGCACCGTCCTGGGCGGCAAGCGCTACTACTACCCGGACAGCAGCATCAACCGGGGGGAGGTCTGCGCCATCGTCTCCCGGATCCTCAACTGGACCCCGGCGGAGAAGAACGACCCCGCCCAGTCCGGCTACATCGCCTACGGCAACAAGTACTACCCTGTCCACCGGGATGTGGACGTGTGCCCCTACAACACCAACCTCTTTGTGCTGGACGGCAGCATCATGTACTATAACGACCCCGCCTACACCACCGCCATCGGCATCGACGTATCCTCCCACCAGGGGGAGATCGACTGGGAGAAGGTGGCCTCCTCCGGCGTGGAGTTTGCCATCATCCGCCTGGGCTACCGGGGCTACGGCAGCGAGGGTACCCTGAACCTGGACCCCTACTTTACGCAGAATATAGCGGGGGCCAAGGCGGCGGGCCTGAAGGTGGGCGTCTACTTCTTCTCCCAGGCCATCACCGTGGCGGAGGCCTATGAGGAGGCCCTCTTCGTGCTGGAGAACCTGGGCGGCGAGAGCCTGGACTACCCCCTGGCCTACGACTGGGAGCCCATCAGCGGCGTGGGGGCCCGGACCGACGGGCTGGACAGCGTCACCCTAACCGACTGCGCCATCACCTTCTGCCAGACGGTGGAGCTGGCGGGTTATACCCCCATGGTCTACTACAACAAGCCCGTGGGCTACGGCCAGTATGACGTGAGCCGCCTGACGGACTACGACGTGTGGTTCGCCCAGTACGCCTCCAAGCCGGATATGTACTACGACTACCGCATCTGGCAGTACACCTCCAGCGGCTCCCTCCCCGGCATCAGCACGAAGGTGGATATGAACATCGCCTTCATTCCTTATTAATTAATAGCGGCGGCCTGTCCCCCCCCCCCCCCCCCCCCCCCCCCCCCCCCACCCCCCCCACCCAACACCAACGCACGGCGAAGAAGACGGACGCAC
>CALWYI010000050.1 GCA_944385715.1 uncultured Oscillospiraceae bacterium
CCCAGGTTGTAGAACTCGTAGTAGTCCGGGTCCACCGCCCCCACGGAGTCCATCTTGTTCACCGCCAGGATGATGGGCTTGCCGCTGCGCAGGAGCATATTGGCCACCTCCTGGTCCGAGGCGGTGAGGCCGGTCTTGATGTCGGTGAGAAACACGATCACGTCGGCGTGGCTGATGGCGATACCCGCCTGCTCCCGCATGAACTGGAGGATCTCGTTATCCGTCCTCGGCTCGATGCCGCCGGTGTCGATGAGGGTAAACTTCCGGCCGTTCCAGTCCGTCTCCCCGTAGATCCGGTCCCGGGTGACGCCGGGGGTGTCCTCCACAATGGACACCCGCTTGCCGATGAGTTTGTTGAAGAGCATGGACTTGCCCACGTTGGGCCGTCCCACAATGGCAACCACAGGTTTCATCTATCATCACTCATTTCTGTTTTTTGCTGAGGGGTTGTAGCGGTAGTACTCGTCGTCATCCTCCGGTACCACACAGACCGCGCCCTCCTCCGGGACATCCAGCTCCAGCAGGATATCCGCCAGGGTGAAGCCGTCCTCGGCCTCCACGATCTGCACCGGGATGCCCAACTCTTTCTCCACCCGGTCCACGGTCACGTCGTCCAGGAACACCCGCTCCCCGGCGCGCAGCATGTTGGAGGGGATCAGGAGCCGCTGCCCCAGTTTTGTTCCCTTCAGCTGGGCGATGAGGTCCCCGCCGGTGACCAGGCCGGACACGGTGATGGTCTCGCCGAAGAAGTCGTTGCGGATGGGCCTTACTTCTCCTCTGAGGGCAGGGCAGGCAACCATCGCCTTCTCCAGGATCTCCCGGATAAAGGGCGCGGCGGCCGCGCCGGTGGCGACGGTGCAGGAGCGGGGCGCCAGGTCCCCCGGCACGTCCTCCAGGGCCAGCTCCGCCTGGCTGGTCAGGAGCCGCAGCATGCCCACGCCGTTTTCCAGCTGGTTCATGTCCTCGTAGTAGACCTTCGCCGGCAGGTCCCGGCCCGCCAGGAGGTAGAACTCGTCGGAGCACCAGGCAAAGGTGCTGCCGCTCTTCTCCATCTGCCGGCGGCCGAAGGCCTCCACCAGATCGATGACTGCCCCCGCCTGCTCCGCCGTATAAGGCTCCAGGTGATAGAGGCCCTCCCGGTACCTGGTCAGGCCCACCGGCACGATGGCCACGCTGGACACCGCCGGGGCCATCTCCGCCAGGTCCCGGAGGGTCCGCTCCAGGGCGGGGCCGTCGTTGATGCCGGGGCAGGCCACGATCTGGCAGTTCATTTCAATGCCCGCCTGGGCAAACCGCCGCATGACGGCGATGCTGTCCCCCGCCTTTTTGTGGCAGAGCATTTTGGCCCGAAGCTGGGGGTCCGTGGTGTGGACGGAGACGTTGATGGGGCTGATCCGCAGGTCCATGATCCGCTGGATCTCCCGCTGGCTCAGGTTGGTGAGGGTGATATAGTTGCCCATGAGGAAGCTCAGCCGGGCGTCGTCGTCCTTGAAGTAGAGGCTCTTGCGCATGCCGGGGGGCATCTGGTCCACAAAGCAGAAGATGCAGCTATTGGCGCAGGAGCGGGCCTTGTCCATGAGGTAGGTATCGAAGTTCAGCCCCAGGTCCTCCCCCTCGCTCTTGCGCAGGCGCAGGGTCCGGCGGCTGCCGTCGGGCCCCTCCAGCTCCAGCTCCGGGTCCCTGTCGTAGCCGAAGAACCGGTAGTCCAGCACGTCCACCACCGGGTGGCCGCTGATGGCGATGAGTTTTTCTCCCGGGCGTACACCGGCGCGCTCCGCGCTGGAGCGGCGGTCCACCGACGCGATGACTGTGCTCATGGTCCCTCCCGATACAGACATAATAATCTACGATAGAGTATACTGTAAATTGTTCCGCATTTCAAGGTAAAAAATCCCCGGTTCCGGCGCTGCCGGAACCGGGGATTTTATGTGCGTTCTGTTGAAATCAGCGGCCGTTCTCGTAGACCGCCTTCATGGCCTTGTAGGTCATGTAGCAGTCCAGCTTGGACACCACCTCGAAGGGGGCGTGCATGGCCAGCACCGGCACGCCGGCGTCCAGGGTGTCGATGTTGCGGTTGGCCATGTAGGCCGCCACGGTGCCGCCGCCGCCGGCGTCCACCTTGCCCAGCTCCGCCATCTGCCAGATGGCGCCGTTCTCGTCGAAGATCCGGCGGGCATAGGCCACCAGCTCTGCAGCGGCGTCGCTGGCGCCGCCCTTGCCCCGGCTGCCGGTGTACTTGCAAAGGCCCACGCCGTAGTTGAGCCGGGCGCTGTTGCGCTTCTCGTACACGTCGGCAAAGTTGGGGTCAAAGGCCGCCGTCACATCGGCGGAGAGGCAGAAGGCGTTTTCCAGGCACACCCGCAGGGCCACGCCCTGGCTCTCGCACAGGTCCTCAAGGAAGGTGTCGAAGGCGGCGGTCTGCATGCCGCTGACGCCCACAGAGCCAATCTCCTCCTTGTCCGCCAGGATGCACACGGCGGTGCGCTGAGGAGTACCCGCGAGGTCGAACATGGCCTTCATGGCGGCGTAGCCGCAGACCCGGTCGTCGTGGCCGTAGGCGCCGATGAGGCTGCGGTCCAGGCCGATGTCCACGGCCTTCTGGGCGGGGACCGCCTCCAGCTCAGCGGAGATGAAGTCCGCCTCGGTGAAGCCGTACTTCTCGTAGAGGAGCTTCATGACCTGGAGCTTCACCCGGTCCCCCTCCTCCCCGGCCAGAGGCTCGCTGCCGACAAGCAGATTCAGCTGCTCGCCGGTGATGCCGTCGCTGAGGGGCTTCTTGTTCTGCTCGGCCCCCAGGTGGGGCAGCAGGTCGTTGACCACCAGCTTGGGCTCGTCGCCCTCGCCCAGGGCCACGGTGACCACGGTGCCGTCCTTCAGCGCCACCACGCCGTGGAGCTCCAGGGGGATGGTCACCCACTGGTACTTGCGGATGCCGCCGTAGTAGTGGGTCTTGAGGTAGGCCAGCTCGCTGTCCTCATAGAGGGGGGTGGGCTTGAGGTCCAGCCGGGGGCTGTCCACGTGGGCGGCGGTGATCTGCACGCCCTTGTCCAGCCCCTCGCTGCCGATGACCGCCAGCAGCAGCATCTTGCCCCGGTTGTCCTTGTAGATCTTGTCGCCGGGCTGCAGCGCCATGCCCCGGACGTAGGGCCTGAAGCCCTGGGCCTCCGCCAGGCGCACGCCCTCGATCACGCATTCCCGCTCGGTCTTGCCCGCGTCCAGGAAGGCCTTGTAGCCCTCGCAGTAGGCGTTCATGGCCTCCCGCTCGCTCTCCGGCATCCGGTCATAGCCGTTCTTGGACTCGCAGAGGACCTTTTCCTTCCATGCCTTGTTGTCCATGTTCCGTCACTCCTCCAAATCTTCACATAATAGATCCGCGAAAAAGTCATAGATCAGCCGGTCAAACTCCGCCTTGCTCCCCGCCCGGTTCTCCAGGAGGAAGGTGCAGTTTTTGCGGTAGAACTTGTCCGGCTTCTGGGCGGCCATCCGGGCCCTGGCCCGCTCCTCGCTGATGCCGTCCCGGGCCATGATCCGCCGGAGACGGACCTCCGGCGCCGCCGTCAGGGCCACGGTCCAGTCGCACAGATCGCCCAGCCCTGATTCTATCAGATTGATGGCGTCGATGACAACCCCTTTGCATGTACATTTTTCAATAATTTGTCCGACAGCGGCGTGCATAGCGGGGTAGACCAGGGCGTTGAGCCGGTCCAGAGCCCCGGGGTCGCCAAAGACGATGTTCCCCAGGGCGGGGCGGTCCAGCTGTCCGTCCGGCAGAAACACCGGTCCGAACTCCCGCCGGAGCCCCTCCCGGAGAGCCTGGTCCCGGTCCAGCACCCGGTAGTAGAGGGCGTCGCAGTCCACCACCTGGAACCCCAGCCGCTCCAGGGCGGCAAGGGCCGTAGTCTTGCCGGAGCCGGTGGGGCCGGTGATGCCGATGATGGTCATGGCTCCCCCTCCCCCAGGTCCACCACCTGGAAGCCCGCCGCCTTCTTCAGCCGGTTGGCCACGGCCAGGCCCAGGCCCTCGTCGTTGGGACACTGGGCGAAGATGGCGGTGACGTCGGTGTCGTCAAAGGCCCGCAGGGCGTCGAACACCCGCCGGGCCTGCTCCCCCTTGTCCCGGAAAGAGCCCATATCGTGGACCACGCAGCCGGGGAAATCCCCGGCGTACTCGCTGAAGGCGATGACGCCGGTGCGCTCCCCCAGGTTCCGCCGGATGTACCGGGCGGTGCGGCGGCTGTCGCCGGTGACCACCGTCACCGGGGCCTTGGGGGCGTAGTGGCGGTATTTCATCCCCGGGGCCTTGGGCCGCTCCCCGGCGGAGAGGGGCGCCACCACCGCCTTGTCCACCGCCACCTCCCCCAGCACCTCCCGGAGGGACTCCAGAGGCAGTCCGCCGGGGCGCAGCAGCCGGGGCACCGGGCAGGTGAGGTCGATGATGGTGGACTCCACCCCAACGCCGCAGGGGCCGCCGTCCACGATGCCGTCGATGCGGCCGTCCATGTCCTCCTCCATGTGCCGGGCGCAGGTGGGGCTGGGCCGGCCGGACAGGTTCCCCGAGGGGGCCGCCACCGGCACCTGGGCCGCCTCGATGATGGCCAGGGTCACCGGGTGGTTGGGACAGCGGATGCCCACGGTGTCCAGCCCCCCGGTGGTGGCGTTGGGCACGTTGGCCCGCCGCTGGAGGATCATGGTCAGGGGCCCCGGCCAGAACCGCTCCGCCAGGGCGTAGGCCGCCGGGGGGATGTTCCGGCAGTACCGGGTGAGCCAGGCCACCTTGGGGATGTGGAGGATCAGGGGGTTGTCCTGGGGCCGGCCCTTGGCCTCGAAGATGTGGGTCACCGCCTGGGTGTTGAGGCCGTTGGCCCCCAGGCCGTAGACCGTCTCCGTGGGGATGCCCAGAAGGCCGCCCCGGCGGATGATCTCCGCCGCCGCCTCCACCTCCTCCCGCTGGGCCGCGGGATCGGTGATGTGGAAAATCTGTGTCTTCATGGTGTTCGCTTCGCTCTCTCTAATGTAACGCATCATGCGTTCCCCTCCCCCGCCGCGGCCAGCTTGGCGGCCTGGTCGGCGGTGGTGAGGGCGTCGATGATGGGGTCCAGCCCCCCGTTCATGACGGCGTCGATGTTGAAATTCTTGTTGTCGCCGGTGAGGCGGTGGTCCGTCACCCGGCCCTGGGGGAAGTTGTAGGTCCGGATGCGCTCGCTGCGGTCGCCGCTGCCCACCTGGCTGCGGCGCTGGGCGGCAATGGCGGCATTCTGCTTCTCCAGCTCCGCCTCGTAGAGCTTGGTCCTGAGGATCTTCATGGCCCGGTCCTTGTTCTTGTACTGGCTGCGCTCGTCCTGGCACTCCACCACCACGCCGGTGGGCAGGTGGGTGATGCGGATGGCGGACTCGGTCTTGTTCACGTGCTGGCCGCCGGCGCCGCTGGAGCGGAAGGTATCGATCTGGAGGTCGTTGGGGTTGATGGAGAACTCCACCTCCTCCGCCTCCGGCAGCACCGCCACCGTGGCCGCCGAGGTCTGGATGCGGCCGGAGGACTCCGTCACCGGCACCCGCTGGACCCGGTGGGTACCGCTCTCATACTTGAGGCGGGACCAGGCGCCCTCCCCCTCCACGGTAAAGCTGATCTCCTTCAATCCGCCCAGCTCCGTCTCGTTGGCGTTGGCCACCTCCAGCCGCCAGCCCCGGCTCTCCACGTACATGGTGTACATGCGGAAGAGGTCCGCGGCAAAGAGCATGGCCTCCTCGCCCCCGACGCCGCCCCGGATCTCCATGACCACGTTGCGGCTGTCGTTGGGGTCCTTGGGCAGCAGGAGGAGCTTGAGCTCCCCCTCCAGCCGCTCCCTGTCGGCCTTGGCCCGCTGAAGCTCCTCCTGGGCCATCTCCTTCATCTCCGGGTCCCCCAGCAGCTCCTGGGCCTCCCGAAGGTCACTCTCCGCCCGGCAGTAGGCCCGGTAGGCCTCCACCACCGGCGTCAGCTCCTTCTGCTCCCTGGTGAGCTTGGCCAGGCGGGCCGGGTCGGCGTAGACGCCGGGGTCCTCCAGCTGGCTCACAATAGCCTCGTAGCGGTTGGCGATCTCTTTGAGCTGGTCCACCATGTCAGCCGTCCTCCCGTCCGTCCCGGATTCCGGCCAGGAACTCGTCCCGCCAGAAGGAGGAACCCACGGTGCCGCAGCGGATGGACACCGCCCGCTTCCGGGGATGAGGCACATAGAGGTCCATCTGGTCAAAGACCTGCTCATAGTGGTTGTCGCTGCCCCGGGTGATGACGTAGGCCACGCTCCTGAGCTCCTCGCCGTACTGCAGCAGGAAGCTGCGCACGGGGGCGCTGCAGCGCCCCGCCCACACCGGGGTCCCCAGGATCACCAGATCGTACTCGGACAGGGGCAGCGCCGTCTCCGGCTTCTTTACCTCCGGCACCTTCCGTGCCATGGCCTGCATGCCGCTTCGGAGCCAGCCGCCAAGGCCGGAGCGGTCCACCCCGTCCTCCAGCTTCACCGCCTCGCAGCCCAACTCCCTGGCAATGTCCTGGATCAGGGCCTCTGTCTTGCCGGTGCGGCTGAAATATACACACAGGATCTTGGACATACCTTGTCCTCCTCTTTCGAAATTCCGCTCAGGGGAGCAGCACCTCCGCCGCCACGGCGAAGGCCTCCCGGATAAAATAGTTCACCGTCAGAGGCCAGTAGGCCTCCGGCATGTGGGCCGCCACCGGCACCATCCAGGGAACGCTCCACAGGAGGGAGGCCCGGCAGAGGTGGTAATCGCTGGTGACCACGGCGATATTGGAAGTTACATCAATCCCATTGTCACGGAGCATCCTTTGGGAAAATTCGATATTCTCCTCCGTGTTGTCGGCCTGGTCCTCCAGGAGAATGCGGTCCGCCGCCACGCCGTGGCCGATCAGCCAGTCCGCCATGCACCGGGCCTCGGAGATGTCCTCCCCGGGCCCCTGGGAGCCGGTGACCACGATGGGGATGTCCGGCTTGTCGGCGATGTAATCCAGCGCCGTCTCCAGCCGGACCTGGAGGCTCAGGGAGGGGACGGTACCGTTGACCCCGGCCCCCAGCACCACCACGGCGGCCACCGGCGTGTCACTATCCGTCCTGGCCCAGGAGATCACCCAGGCCTCCAGGACGGCAAAGGCGACCAGCCCCGCGGCTATCCCCGCAAGCAAAACCGCCCTGCAGATTCTGGCCCATCTATATTTTTTGCTCCATCGCCATAAAAATCCCAGGCACAGCAGCACCGCCGCCGCCGCGAAAAGCAAGTAGCCGGAAAATCGCATGGGGGTATAGCCAAAGACGAAGCAGACCCCCAGGGCGGCGCAGAGGATGGCGGCGATCCCAAATCCCCGCCTCATCCCTCCGCCTCCTCGCTGAGCTGTTCCCAGCGCTCCATCAGTGCCAGGAGCTCCTCGTCCATCCGCTCCTTTTCGGCGTAGAGGGCGCTGTACTTCTCATAGTCGCAGGCGCTCTCCTCCAGCTCCGCCTCCTTGTCCCGGATGGCGGTCTCCAGCTTGTCGATCTCCCGCTGAACGATGGTCAGCTGTTTGCGGGCGGCCTGCTGGGCCTTCCCGCCCCGCTGGGCGGCGGCCTTCTCCCTGGCCGCCAGCTTGTCCGCCGCCTTCTTCTCCTCCCGGGCCTTCTCCTGGGCCAGGGCCTTCTGCCGCTCCTTGATCTCCCGGTAGCGCTGGAAGGGCACCGGATAGTCGGTGATAACGCCGTTTTCCAGCTCCCACACCCGGGTGGCGAAGCGGTTGATGAAGTAGCGGTCGTGGCTGACGAAGAGGAGGGCCCCCTCGTAGGCCTCCACCGCCTCCTCGATCCACTCCCGGCTGGCGATGTCCAGATGGTTGGTGGGCTCGTCCAGCACCAGGAGGTTGATCTCGTCGTCCATCAGCATGCACAGCCTCAGGCGGCTCTGCTCGCCGCCGGAGAGGACGGACACGCTCTTGAACACGTCCTCCCCCCGGAAGTTGAAGGCCCCCAGCCGGTCCCGGGCCGCCTGGGTGGTCATGCCCCGCTTGGCGTAGAGCATGGTGTCCACCAGGTTCCGCCGGGGATCGTCGAAGTGGATGATCTGGGGCAGGTAGGCGCAGCGCACCGTGGGGCCGTACTTCACCCGGCCCTCGTCGGGCTGCTCCTCCCCCATGAGTATCTTCAATAAGGTGGATTTGCCCACGCCGTTGTCCCCCAGAAGGGCGATCCGCTCGCCGCCCTCCATCCGAAGGTCCACGTCGTGGAACAGCACCCGGTCCCCGAAGGCCTTCCCCAGGGACTTGATCTCCATGACCTCGTCCCCCAGAAACTCCATCTCCCCGAAGCGGCTGGTCATGGTCCGGGCCTTGTCGGGCCGCTGGGTCTGCTGGATGCGGGCGATGCGCTTCTCGATGGAGAAGGCCCGCTTGTGGAGGAGCTCCGTGTTGTGCTCGTGCATCCGCTTGGCGGTCTCCGTCAGGCGCTGGATCTCCGCCTGCTCCTTCTCATAGCGGCGCATCCGCTCCAGGTACCGCTTCTCCTTCTCGATGGCGTAGAAGCTGTAGTTTCCGGAGTAGAACTCCGCCTTGCCGTCGGAGATCTCGATGACCCGGGTGATGGTCCGGTCCAGGAAGTACCGGTCGTGGCTGATGGTGACCACGGTGCCCTTGAAGCGGTGGACGTACTCCTCCAGCCACTCCACGGCGTGGAGGTCCAGGTGGTTGGTGGGCTCATCCAGCAGCAGGATGTCCGTATCCTCCAGAATGAGCCGCCCCAGGTTCACCCGGGTCTTTTCCCCGCCGGAGAGGCTGTCAAAGAGCTGGGCGCGCATCTCCGGGGGGATGGATAGGCCGTTTGCCACCTTGCTGACGGCTGTCTCCGTGTCGTAGCCGCCGATGCCCTCAAACTTGGCGGAGAGCTCCCCGTACCGCTTGAGGGTCGCGTCGCTGCTGTCCCCGGCGGCCATGGCGGCGGTGAGCCGCTCCATCTCCTCCTGAAGCTTCCGGTGGCGGGAGAAGGCGGTGTTCAGCACGTCCTCCACGGTGAAGCCCACGGGGTACACCGGGATCTGGGAGATGAGTCCCAGGCGGCGGCCCCTGGCGATGACCACATCGCCTTCGTCATAATCCATCTCCCCGGTGAGGATCTTGAACAGGGTGGACTTCCCCGCGCCGTTG
Source organism: uncultured Oscillospiraceae bacterium (assembly GCA_944385715.1). Taxonomy (GTDB): domain Bacteria; phylum Bacillota; class Clostridia; order Oscillospirales; family Oscillospiraceae; genus Pelethomonas. The sequence continues at coordinate 9,157 of CALWYI010000050.1, forward strand.
CGGCCCAGAAGGCCCACCCGCTCCCCGGTCTCCACCTGGAAGGTGATGCCGTCCAATATATTGTTTCCGATCTCAAAGGACTTGACGAGTCCGCTTACACTGATCTCTGTCATGGTTTCTCTCTCTGCACCCCCTAATGGGGGCGTTACTTAATCTCGAAAATCATACGCCCGCAGGAAGTCCGCCACCAGGTCGAACCGGCCGGAGAAATGGGACGCCTTCAGCAGCAGGACGGATCCCGGCGTATAGGCCGCCAGGAGGTCCTCATAGGCCTCCTTCTTGTCGGCGTACCAGCGCACATCGGGGCAGCCCGCCTCCTTGGCGGCGGGGACCATATATTCCTTACAGAAGGGGCCTACCGCCAGCAGCGTGTCGATGCCCAGCTCCCCCAGAAGCTGTCCCATGGCCCGGTGGCCCGGCTCCGTGGCGGCCCCCAGCTCCTTCATGTCCCCCAGCATGGCGATGCGCTTGCCGCAGTCCGTCCTGGCCAGAATGCGGATGGCCGCCCCCATGGACTGAGGGTTGGCGTTGTAGCTGTCGTTGAGGAGGACGCGGCCCCCCGCGAGGCGCTCCACCCGCATCCGCTCCCCGGCGGGCTGGTAGGCGCCGACGCCCCGGCAGATCTCCTCTTTGCTGAGGCCCAGCCGCTCGCCGATGGCCGCCGCCATGGAGGCGGCATAGACCATGTGGACGCCGGGGGCGGGGATGGTCAAGGGGTAGGTCTCCTTCCCGGTGCGGACGGTGCAGCGCACGCCCTCCACCCCCAGGTCCTCCACGTTCTCCACCCGGACATCGCAGTTCTCCCCCAGGCCGCAGCGGAGGGTCTCGAAGGGCAGCGTCACGGTACGCAGCATCTCGTCGTCGCCGTTGAGGATGGCCACGCCGCCGGGCCGCAGATTCTCAAAGATCTCGCACTTGGCGCGCAGGATGGCCTCCTTGCTGCCCAGGTACTCCATGTGGGCCTCGCCGATGTTGCCGATGACGGCAAAGTCGGGCTGCACCATCTCCCCCATGTTCCGGATCTGACCGGGGGCGTCCATGCCGGTCTCGATGACCGCCGCCTGGTGCTCGGGAGCCAGCTCCAGCATGATGAGGGGGGTCCCGATGTCGCCGTTGAAGTTGCCCTTGGTCTTGAGGACGTTCAACTTCTGGGAGAGGACCGTGGCGATCATCTCCTTGATGGTGGTCTTGCCGGTGCTGCCGGTGACCTGCACCACCGGCAGAGTGAACTGCCCCCGGTACCACTGGGCCAGGTCCTTCATGGCCCGCTTGGTATCGGACACCTGGATATAGGTCTTATCCCCCCGGAGGGTCTCCGGCAGCCGGGCGCAGAAGCAGCCGGCGGCTCCCGCCTCCAGGGCCTTGTCGATAAAGTCGTGGCCGTCGAACTTCTCCCCCACGATGGGCACGAACCACACGCCGGGGGTGATCTGGCGGCTGTCGGTGGAGAGGGCGGTAACGGTCAGGTCCCCGTCTCCGTATAACGTACCGTTGGTGGCCTCTCTCATCTGGGCAGCGGTAACAGGCAGCATATTATTCTCCTTTCGCCGCAAAGCGGCTGTCCAGGGGACTTCCGCCGCCAAACGGCAGAAGTCCCGGTTGATATTCGTTATCGCGCCGTCGGGCGGACGGCCATGGACTGCTCCAGGATCTCCTGGCACAGCGCCGCGTAGTCCATCCCCGCGGCGGCGGCCTCCTTGGGCAGGAGGCTGGCCGGTGTCATCCCCGGCAGGGTGTTGATCTCCAGGCACCAGGGGCGTCCATCCGCATCCAGGATGAAGTCCGCCCGGGAGTAGGCGGTGAGGCCCAGGGCCCGGTGGAGCCTTAGCGTGGCCTCCCCCATGATCCGCCGCTGCTTCTCCGTCACCGGGGCGGGGCAGATCTCCTGGCTGGCCCCCGCCTGGTACTTGGCGGCGTAGTCAAAATAGGTCCCGCTCCGGGGGATGATCTCCACCGGCGGCAGGTAGCGGTCCCCCAGGACCCCCACGGCGATGTCCCGGCCGAAGAGCTTCTTCTCCACGATCACGTGGCCACCGTAGCGCAGGGTATCCCGCAGCGCCGCCGCCAGCTCCTCCCGGGTGTCCGGCAGGGTCACCCCCAGGGAGGACCCGCCGTTGATGATCTTCACCGCGCAGGGCACCGGCAGCTCCTCCGTCAGCCGGGGGATGTCCTTCTCCTCATAGATGAGCTCCCGCCAGGGGGGCGTCAGCACCCCCACCCGCTCCATCACCTGCTTGGCCACCGCCTTGTTCATGGCCATGCCGGAGGCCAGGTAGCCGGAGCCGGTGTAGGGAATCCCCAGGAGGTCAAAGGCCGCCTGGACCCGTCCGTCCTCGCCGCACTCCCCGTGGAGCCCCAGAAATACCACGTCCGCGGCGGTGCACACCTCCAGCACGCCGGGGCCGAAGAGCCGGGGGGACTGGTCCGCCCGGCTGCGGCGCACCGCCTCCAGGTCCGGCGCCTCCGTCTGGATGGACACCTCCCCGCACAGGCCGTCCGGCGCGTCGAATGCTTCCTGTTCCCGCCCGCGGTAGTCCGGGATCCCCAGATACATGTCTACCAGTACGGCGCGGTGTCCTTTGTTCCGCAGGGCGCGGCAGATACCGGTGCCGGACACCAGGGAGACCTGGCGCTCCGGCGAGAGCCCGCCGGCCAATACCACAATATTCAACTGGGCAACGCTCCTTATTTC
>CALWYI010000051.1 GCA_944385715.1 uncultured Oscillospiraceae bacterium
CTTGGCCTCGGGGTCGATGGAGACGGCGCCCTGGCCGCTGTGGTAGCCCTTGGGGACGGTGTAGGAGGGATCGGCAGCGGTCAGCGTCTTGGCCACAGCGCCGTTGTTGGGCATGGTGCCGGCCTTGGACACGCCGTCGGAGCCCACGAAGATCTTGCCGGCGAGGACGTCGGCTTCGGCCACGGTGACAGCGGAGACGTCCTGGTAGTTCTCGGGGATGGCCCCGACGGTGACGTCGGAGAGACCGTAGTATCCGCTGTCGGGGGTGACGTTGATCTGGCTTTTGGTGGGCTTGACGGTCTTGGACTGGAGGGTGTAGTTCCCGCCGCCGGCTACGCCGGAGACGGTGCCGCTGCCGTTGTGGTAGCCCTTGGGGATGGTGTAGGTCTCGCCCTCCTTGACGTTGGCGGAGACGGCGCCGTTGTCGGTGATGCCCTCGATGGCGGCGGCCAGGGCGTCCAGCTTGTCAGTGGACTGGGCCAGGCCCAGGGCGGAGAGCTTGGCGCGGATCTTGTTGCGGCCGGTCTGGAGGCGGGTGAGTTCGGTAGAAATACTCATGTCGTTGATCTCCTTCTTAGATGGTCTGGAGCAGGGCGTCGATGTTGCCCACGGTGGTATGGACGGCGGCGGCGGTGATGGGGAGGGTGTTGTCCGCCTCCGGGGCGTCGGCGGTGTTGACCTCCAGGGTGTTGACGCCGGTGATCTTCAGGGAGCTGCCCAGCTGGTAGGGGAAGCCGCCCCCGCCGCCGGGGAGGGGCAGGTCGCTGTCCTCGTAGGCGCCGGCCTCCACGTTCCACAGCCGCCAACAGCCGCCGGCTCCCGGGATGGGGGGATGGGCGTTGTAGGCGGCGATGCGGCTCTCCGCCTGGGAGAACTCCGTGGGGAGGGCGGGCCAGTGTTTGTCGCCGCTGAGACTCTCGGGTACCAGGACGGGGAGAGGGTTGGAGTGGCGGACCTCCTCGCCCCGGCGGCCCCGGAGCTGGAGGGTGTATACGCCGCAGCGGGAGAGGTGCTCGGCGGTGAGGAGGGCGGAGACGCCGCCGGTGTCGTCGGGGGAGAGGGGGAGGATGTCCAGGTCCTCCCCGGCGGACACCAGCATCTCCCAGGTCCACCCCGCCGGCAGGTCCCCGGCCACGGCGAGGAGACAGGTCATGTGGTCGAACTGGGGGGCCAGGATCTTCTGGTCCGACCAGATCCGCCAGTTGTCGAATGTGATCATGAGGAATCCTCCTGTTCAATGGGCTGCGCGGCGGTCCGGCCATGGGGGGAGATCCATCCGGCAGGCGTCGCTGGTGAGGGAAAAGCGCACCTTCGCCGGGCGGCGCCGGGTTCCGCCTGATCCGGCGCCCGCCGGCCGTGGGGGAGTGGCCGGGGGGAGGACCGGGGAAGCTTGCCTCCGCCGGGACGGAGAGCGGCGGCCCTTCCTGGGGCGCTTTTCAGGGACGCAGGCAAAACGGCGGCGGCATGGACCGGAAACCGCCTTACTGTTGGAAATATTCCGGGGGAAATTGCACGGAAGTGGGCAACAGCCGGTGGAATTTCCGGCAAAGGAGAAAAGGCAGCGCCCCCGATCCTCCTGTAGAAAGGGGGATCGGGGGCGTAAAGCTGAAAAGGGAAATAACTTGTCAGATAGCCGATGGCAATTATTTGCGGCAGCCGGACTGCTTTCCGTTCTCGCAGCAGCATTGGTTCTGAGGGGGAAAGAACTGGTCCACGGGGAAGGCGATGTTCTGGAAGAGCTCACAGGGATCGTCGCAGCTGTTGCCGCAATTGGAGCCGGAGGGGCAGCACTTTTCGGGGAAGCAGTTGTCATAAACGGGCATCAGCAGCTGGCTGTCCCGCTCCAGACGGATGATGGAGAACTGGCCCAGGGTGACGAATACCCGGCGGCAGTCCTCGCCCGGCGTCAGGTCGCAGCCGAAGCACTGGCACACGCAGGGGGGCACCTCGCACAGGTCGCAGTCGCAGCAGCGGCAGTCGCAGCAGTCGGCCACCTTGGCCCCCAGGACGATGGGGTCCACCGCCTCCACCACGGCCACAAAATAGGCAGTTCTTTGCATGGGTCCGTAGTGTTCTGCCGCTTTCCGCTGCGTCTTCTCCTCTGACGGCATGACCTTGATCTCTGGCGGCAGTGCCGATTCCGTTTCCCCATGAAAAGGCTCCCTGATGTAGGAAAATAGGACAATACACGCTTGTCAACGAGAGCGACCACACCATCGTCAACGAGGGCACTCTGACCATCGTTGGCAACGGTACCGTGGACAATGTGAGCCACGGAAAATCCGCGATCTACAATTATGGCACCATGACCATTGAAAGCGGCACCTACACCCGCAGCAAAGAGGAGCAGTGCACAAGTTCCAATAACTATGTGACGACCAATACCTCGTATACCGTCGTCAACATAGGTACCCTGACCATCACCGGCGGCACCTTCCGCAGCGGGGCGAACGTCATCAAGAACGAGTCCGGCAGCGTGATCGAGTCGATCAGCGGCGGCACGTTTACCATGGATAACAGCAAGATCACCTGGAGCGGCGGCAACGCGATGCTGCAGTCCTACGGTACGGTCAAGTCCATTACCGGCGGCACCTTCACGGCGCTGGGAACAGGTATTTCCGTTAGCAAAGAGGGCTATTATCGCTTTGGGATTCTTGCGACCGGAAACGGCAGGATCGAAAATATCGGCGGTAATGTCTCTGTCTCCATGGAGGGAACGCAGAACTGCCTGCTCTACGGTGTGAGCAGCGGCAGCATCACCATCACCGGCGGTACCTATACCCTGGTGGAAAGTGAATCCGAAAGCAATTATTTCTTGCGTGCTGGTGCGGATGGCGCGGCCTCCATCACCGGCGGTACCTTCTCTTCTTCCGTCGCAGCGTATGTCGCGGAAGATCTGTGCTTTGAGCTGGACAATGGGAATGCGTTCACCTACTACGCCGACCTGGACGAGGCGCTATCCCACGCCAGGCCCGGCGCAGTGATCAGCGACCTGACCAGGGAAGACGGCGAGGACCGGACATACTTCACGGTTGTCTTCGACACCGATGGCGGCAGCCCTGTCGGTCCCCAGGCTGTGCTGAGCGGCTCCACGGCCGCGGAGCCTGACGCGCCCAGCAGAGCGGGCTGCCGCTTTACCAGCTGGTATCTGGACGGCCAGGAGTACGACTTCAGCGCCCCGGTGACCGGGAGCATCACCATCATCGCCGGGTGGCAGGAGATCAGCGGCAGTCTGACCGTCACCGCCCCTGACGACTGGGTGAACCCCTACAGCGATGTGGCGGCGGGCACGTGGTACTATGACGCGGTGAGCTACGCCAGCGCCAACGGCCTCATGGGCGGTGTGGGCGGCAGCTCCTTTGATCCCAGCGGCTCTATGAATCGCTCCATGGTGTGGACAGTGATTGCCCGCCTGGCGGGTGAGACCATCACCGGGAGCACCTGGGCGGCGGACGCCCGCGCCTGGGCCGTGTCCCAGGGGATATCCGACGGCGCCAGCCCTGACGGCAGCGTGACCCGGGAAGAGCTGGTGACCATGCTGTACCGGTATACCGGCAGCCCGGAGATAAGCGTGTCGGAGCAGGGACTCATCGGGAATTACCCCGACGGCGTGGACGTGAGCGCCTGGGCTCAGAACGCCTTTGCCTGGGCGCTGAGCCAAGGCGTCATCGATGGCCGGGACGGCAAGCTGGCCGCAGGCGAGAGCGTCACCCGCGCCGAAGCCGCCACCATTCTGGCCCGGTTCCACCTGCTGAGTCGATCATAACAAAAATACATGTAGCCAATCGGAAAGGGAGTGGGGATTTGATTCCCCACTCCCTTTCCAATGATTGCATTGTGCTTGCTGCTTGATTTACCATCCCGCCAACAATGTCCGGAATGCAGCTTTGGCCCTCGGGAGGCAAATTCCCTGTTTTATCCGGCAGGAAAGAAGCGCGGTGCTCCGCGGCCCAGTCGGTCACGTCACAGGAGATGGCCTCCGCCGCTGTTTCCGATCCATTGATCCCACAATCGGGGTGGGAGCATAGAGCTCCCACCCCGATTCATAAGCTGGAGCCAGGGAGGTGGTACTATCGCAGAGAATAAGAGGCGAAGCCGGGTACCTTTGGCCGTACAGATTATTGACCCGAACACGAGAGAAGATATGAGGAACCTCTTGCATGCGATGATCGTCGAGGTCTTGCTCCATCGGTGCCGGATGGATACATCCCTATAGAGAGGAGCACTGGCCATGCGACTGGCAGCATACTGCCGTGTCTCCACCGACAAGGAGGAGCAGCTTCAGAGTCTGGAGGCACAGAAGAAGTTTTTTAGTGACTTCGCCGCGAAAAATTCTCACGTTCTTGTGAAACTGTATGCCGATGAGGGGATTTCCGGCACCTCTCTCCGCCGCAGGAACGAGTTCAACAGGCTGATCGAAGACGCAAAGCGCGGCCTTTTTGATCTGGTGGCTGTGAAAGACGTCAGCCGGATGGCGAGGAATACGGTAGATTTCCTGCAGAGCATCCGTACCCTCAAAAGTATGGGAATCAACACAATCTTTGTCACGTCCAATATGAGCACACTTGGCGACAGTGAGTTCACGCTGACAATATTCGGCGCTTTGGCGCAGGAGGAGAGCGCCAACCTGTCGAAGCGGGTAAAGTTCGGCAAGCTCATCAATTCCCAGAAGGGCAGGGTCCCCCGTGTCATCTTTGGATATGACAGAGTGGACAACTTCACCCTGCGCATAAACCCCGTCGAAGCTGAAATTGTTCAAAGGATCTTTGACGCTTATGTGTCAGAGAGTATGGGGTGCAGGAAAATAGCGACCATGCTCAACGAGACCGGAGCACAGACGAAATTTGGAAATGACTGGGATACCACCGGGATCAAAAGGATTCTGACAAATCCCATTTACAGCGGGGACCTTGTCAACAGAAAATACGAGGTGAAAGACTACCTCAGCGGCAAGCAGGTGAGGCTGCCCGCAGAGGAAAACCTGCACCATGATCGGCCGGAGTTGGCTGTCGTATCAAAGGATACCTGGGAAAGGGCCCAGGAAATCCTTTCGCTGCGCAGGAAAAAATATGACAGCGGCGAACCGTTCCGGGGCGCCAGATTCAGCAATAAACATGTTTTCAGCACGTTGATCAAATGCGGCTGCTGCGGCAGCAGCTTTGTCAGAAAGACCTATACTTACGTCAATACAAGGGTGTACTGGAAGTGCAGAGTCAACGATCAGCAGACCAAGACGGCCTGTCCCAATACGGTAAAGATCGATGAACAGGATCTTCTGGATGCCGTAAGGGAATATTTCTCACGGATCGTGGAAGACAAGGAGGCTTTTGTGCAGTCCGTCGTGGATACCGTCGCAGGACAAAGGCTGGCCGCGCAGGATACTGTGGAGGCAATGGAGAAGAAGCTGGAAGGTCTTGCGAAGAAAAGAGAAAAGGCTCAGGATATGTATCTGAACGACCTGATCGCCATGGATCGGTTGAAAATCATTCTGGGGAAAATAGATGCTGAGGCTGACAATGTGTCCAGAAAATTGGCGGAACGGAATGAGTATGCAGAGGATTCAGGCGAGAAGCTGAAAGAGCTGACACGTAGTTGCGAAGAGGAGATAGATCGTTTCTTGCGGCTTGAAACCGTCACCAACATGGATCTGCGGCGAGTGATCGACAGCATCACCGTTTTCCCTGACAAAAAAGTTGTTATAAACGTGAAGAAAGTGGTAAAAATGTGAACGATTTATCAGCCTAACAGTGTGGCAATCGTTTCCACCACGGCCACCGGCATGTTGCTCTGCTGGAGCATCTGCTGGTCCAGGGCGTCCAGCCGGACCCGGGAGGAGAAGATCTTGGCGGAGCCCTCGCCGCCGAAGAGGATCACCCGCTTGTCAAATACGCACAGGCCCTCCACTTCCACCCCCCGGGACCCGGCCCAGAAGGCGGTGAGGGTCACGCGGTAGAAGAACCGCAGGTCCACCGCATAGAAGCCCCGGTGGAAGGCCACCGGCTCCACATCGATGTACGTGTAAAGCAGTTCCGCCTTACCACCTTTTACCGACTGGGCCCGGTTGAGGATCTCCTGGCCCGCCTGGGTGGGATAGAAGCGCAGGTCCTCGATACAGTCCTTGTCGCGGCAGGCGTCATAAATCTTTTTGGTATGGATACAAACGGCCTCGCAGCTGTCCTTGGGGCAGGACGCCGGGCCGGGTACAATGCGTTCAGGCATAATGGACCTCCTACTAAGTAAGCTTGGGAAGGCGTCTGCCTTCCACTCCAGTCTATGCGCGCCCGGCCGCTTTGTGAAAATTCGGGCTATACAAATCCGGCGGCTCCGGGTATAATGGGGGACAGGAAGAACGTATGGGAGGCGGGTCATGGCCGAGTTCGGTTTTATCAGCGGCAAGCTGGAGATCAAATTCCTCATCCTCTATATCGCGTCCCGGCTGATCCAGCCGGTGCCCTTCGAGGTGCTCCAGGACCTGAGCATGTGCGACGGCGGCGTGGACTACTTCGACTTCGCCGAGTGCCTGGCGGACCTGGTCCGTACCGGCCACCTGAGCCGGGACGAGGAGGGGCTCTACGCCGTGACGGAGAAGGGGCGGATCAACGGGGCCATCTGCGAGTCGGGGCTGGCTTACTCCGTGCGCATGCAGGCGGACGAGAGCCTTGCCGCCCAGAACGAGCGCCTCAAGCGCCGGGCTCTGGTCCAGGCCCAGGCGGAGAAGCGCCCCCAGGGGGGCTACACCGTTACCCTCTCCCTCAGCGACGAGCTGGACAGCCTGATGAAGCTGGAGCTGCTGGTGACCCGGGAGGAGATGGCCAAGGCCCTCCAGAAGCACTTCCGCGCCGATGCCGAGCAGATCTACTCCCAGATCCTGGCGGTGCTCTTCGACCACGAGGGCGGAAAAAAGCCCTCTGACAGCCCGGAGCCGTGACGGACTCCGATACTGCAATTTATGTCCGCGGACAGACCCCCGCTCCACCTGTGCATGGGTGGAGCGGGGGTTTTTCTGTTTCCGGGGGCATATCCGGGGACGAGCCCTCATACAGTGGAGCAGAAAGGACAAGGGGGGATGGCCCATGGAGGCGGCATACGGGGCGCGGCGGTACCGGGAGGCCTGCGGCCTTCTGCCGGAGGCCCTGGGGGCGGCGGCCCTGGCCCTGCCGGAGGCGCGGCAGGCGGGGGCGGAGGAGCTGCGGCTGCGGATCGGGCGGCCACTGGCGGTGACCCTGCCGGAGGGAGAGGTGCCCCTCGCCGGTCCCGCGGTGACCGGGGCAGACCTGGAGCGGGTGGTGGACCGGGCCACGGCCCACTCCCCCTACGCCGCCGGGGAGACCATCCGGCAGGGCTTTGTTACGGCGGAGGGGGGCTTCCGGGTAGGTCTGTGCGGCACCGCCCTGCCGGAGGGGGGAGAGAACCGGGGCCTCCGGGACCTCACCTCCCTGGCCATCCGGATTCCCCGGGCCTGTCCGGGGACGGCGGAGCCCCTGCTGGGGGAGCTGCGACAGGGAGATCGCGTTCTCAGCGCCCTGATCCTCTCCCCGCCGGGGGGCGGCAAGACCACCCTGCTGCGGGATCTGGTGCGGCTCCTCAGTATAGGGAAGGGGGGCTCCGGGCCTCTGCGGTTGGCTCTGGTGGACGAGCGGGGGGAGCTGGCGGCGGTGTGCCGGGGACGGCCTCAGCTGGAGGTGGGCCCCGCCACGGACATCCTGGACGGCTGTCCCAAGGCCCTGGCGGTGCCCATGCTGCTGCGGGCCATGAATCCCCAGGTCATCGCCTTGGACGAGATCGCCCTGCCGGAGGACGTTTCGGCGGTACAGTCGGCGGCGGGCTGCGGGGCCGCCATTTTGGCCACGGCCCACGCCGCCTCGGTGGCGGACCTCCGGCGGCGGCCGGTGATGGCGGCGCTGCTGGACAGCGGGGTCTTTGCCCGGGCGGTGGTCATCACCGGCCGGGGCGGGGAGCGGCGCTTTCAGGTGGAGGCGCTGGTATGAGGTGGCTGGGGGCGCTGCTGATTTTGTCGGCGGCGGCGGGGGGCTTTCTGCTGGAGCGGCGGGAGAGCCTGATGCCCCTGCGCCTGGCCCAGGCCCTGGCGGTGGACCTGGGGACCCTGTCCGCCGGGATCTGCCGCAGCCGCCGCCCCCTGCCGGAGCTGCTGGCAAAGGAGCTGGGCCGGGGACCGGGGGCGGCCGCCCTGTGGCAGCCGCTGCTGACGCTGCTGGAGGTGGAGCACGGGACCCTGCCCGCCTGCTGGGGGCGGGCCTGCCGGGACCTGCCCTCCCCCCTGGACGACATGCTGGCCCCCCTGGGCCCCCTGCTGCCGGAGGGCGGCGGGACCCTGGGCCGGGCCATTGAGGAAACGAGAGAGGAGCTGACCGGATTTGTCCGGGCGGAGCGGGAGAGACAGAGCGCGGCGGGCCGTCTCACGGCGGCGGTGTGCCTGTCGGGGGCCTGCCTGGGAATTCTGGTGCTGATGTGAGGATATGAATATCGACCTGATTTTCAAGATTGCCGCCATCGGCATCGTGGTGGCGGTGCTCAACCAGCTGCTGGTGCGCTCGGGCCGGGAGGAGCAGGCCATGATGACCACCCTGGCGGGGCTGGTAGTGGTGATGATGATGCTGGTGCAGGAGATCAGCGACCTGTTCCAGCTCATCAAGACCCTCTTCGGGTTTTAGGCCATGGAGCTGCTGCGACTGGCGCTGCTGTGCGCGGTGTGTCTGCTGCCGGTGCTGGTTCTGCGGGGGCGTTCACCGGAGCAGGCCTTCCTGCTGATCCTGGCCATCGCCGCGGTGGTACTGGCGCGGGTGCTGGCCCTGACGGTCCCCGCCCTGGCCCAGGTGGAGGACCTCTTCGCACGGGCGGGAGTGGACGGCGGCCATGTGGCCGTCCTGCTCAAGACCGTGGCGGCGGCCCTGGTGACCCGGCTGTGCGCGGACCTCTGCCGGGACGGGGGCTCCCAGGCCATGGCCGCCGTGGTGGAGCTGGCGGGGGCGGCGGCGGCTCTGCTCATCGCCCTGCCCCTGCTGGAGGCGGTGGCGGGGCTGCTGCTGGGATACTTTACTTAGGAGGGATGCGGATGCGCTGGAAAAGAGGCCCCCTGGCCCTGCTGCTGGCCCTGGCGGCCCTGGCCCTGCTGGGGGGACAGGCGGCGGCGGAGGACTCTCTCCCGGAGACGCTCCCCCGGTCGCTGACGGAGGCCGCGCCGGAGGCGGCGGAGCTGCTGGAGGGGGAGGGGGATATGGGCCTTCTCTCCGGGGCGGGGAAGCTGTGGGAAAAGAGCGTGAAGGAGGTGAAGGACTACCTCCTGGCAGGTGTGCGAAGCGTGGCCATGCTGCTGTGCGGCGTGGTGGTACTGGGGGCGGTGGAGAGCCTGGTCCCCGACCGGCGGGGCACCGTGGGCCGGGGGGTGACCCTCTGCGGCGCCCTGTGGGTCACGGCGGTGTCCGCCGGGGACCTGGAGGCCCTCATGGGCCTGGGCCGGGAGACGGTGACGGAGATTTCCCAGTTCAGCAAGGTCCTGGCCCCGGTGTTGGCCTCGGCGGCGGCACTGGGGGGCGGCGTTACCGGCGCGTCGGTGCGGCAGATGGGGACGGTTCTCTTCTCCGACGTGCTCCTCACCGTGATCGACACCCTGCTCCTGCCAGCGGTGTACCTCTATGTGGGCTTGGCGGCGGCGGGGACGGTGCTGGAGGGGGAGACCCTGGACAGCGCCGGGCGGCTTCTGAAGAAGACCGTCGGCTGGGTCCTGGGGGGCCTTCTGCTCCTTTTCACCACCTACCTCACCGTGTCCGGGGCGGTGACGGGGGCGGTGGACGCCCGGACGGTAAAGCTGGCCAAGTCCGCCATCGCCGGGGCGGTGCCGGTGGTGGGAGGCATCCTGTCGGAAGCGGCGGAGAGCGTCCTGGCGGGAGCCGGGGTGCTGAAGGCGGGGGCCGGGGTGCTGGGGATGTTGGCGGTGCTGGGCCTGTGCCTAACCCCCTTCCTGCGTCTGGGACTCCAGTACCTCCTCTACCAGGGGGCGGCGGTGGCGGCGGCCGCCGCGGGGCCCGGGCGGCTCACCAGGCTCATCTCTATGCTGGGGGACGCCTTCGGACTGGTGCTGGCCATGACCGGGGCCTCGGCGCTGCTGCTGCTGGTGTCCATTCTGTCATCGCTGACGGCGGTGATGCCGTGATGGAGGGGCTGCGGCAGTGGCTGCTGGGGATCGTGCTCACCGCCTTCGCCGCGGGCCTTGCCCGGCAGCTGGCCCCGGAGGGCCGGGAACAGGCGGCGGTACGGCTGGTGGGAGGCCTGCTGCTGATCCTGGCGGTGCTGGGTCCCCTGGGCCGCTGGGACTGGGAGGAGCTGGCCCTGCCGGCGGGGTCCTTCCCGCAGGCGGTCCAGGACCAGACGGCGGACTATGAGGCGGAGCGCACAGAGGCCCTGGGAGCGATCATAGCGGAGAATACCGCCGCATATATATGGGACAAAGCGGAGGAGCTTGGCATTCCCTGCACGGTGGAGGTGACGGTAGCCGTGGGGGAGAGCGGCCTTCCCCTGCCGGACACGGCCATCATTACCGGCGCCTACAGCGGGGAGCTGGCGGCGCTGATCCAGGAGGAGGTGGGCATCCCCGCCGAAAAGCAGATCTGGCGGGAGGAGAGCGTATGGAGCGGGAAAAAGGAAAATGGATGAAGCCCCTGGCGGCCCTGGGCCGCTACAAGTATGTGCTGGCGGTGGCGGCCCTGGGGGCGCTGCTGCTGGCCTGGCCTCAGCGGACCGGGGAGAGCCCGGCCCAGGAGACAGCCGGAGAGAGCGGGGCCCTCCTCCGGGAGGACCTCTCCGCCACGGAGGCGGCCCTGGAGGAAATCCTCTCCGCCATCGACGGCGTGGGGGAGGTCCGGGTGATGCTCACCCTCCAGAGCGGCGGGGAGAAGGTGCTGGCCTCCGACAGCTCCCTGCGCTACAGCGGCAGCGTCCAGGCCCCCGACGACTACCAGCGCGCCACGGAGACGGTGGTGGTCTCCGGCGGAGGGGAGAACGGCGTGGTGGTCACCGAGGAGCGCTGTCCCCAGTACCGGGGGGCCCTGGTGGTCTGCGAGGGGGGCGGCAGCGACGCGGTGCGCCTGCGGGTGACGGAGGCGGTGGCGGCCCTCACGGGCCTTGGCACGGACCGGATCGCCGTGGTGCAGGGCCGCAGCGGCGGCACAAATTGAGGAAAGGAACAGGGACATGGGAGGAAAACGTGAAATGAGAAGACAGTGGAAGCGCAACGCCGTGGTGGCCACGGTGCTGCTGTTCGTGTGTGCGGCGGTGTACCTCAACTGGCGCTACGCCGGCGAGGCGGCTCTGGATCAGACGGCGGAGGTGTCCGCCGGCCAGAGCGAGGACAACGGCAGCACCAAGGTCCTGGGGGACGCCGCTCTGGTGGGCGGCGAGGTGGTCTCCGCCCAGGAGGAGGGGACGGCGGCGGTCAGCGGCTACTTTGACGCCGCCCGCCTCAGCCGTCAGCAGTCCCGGGACAATGCCCTGAGCCTCCTGCGGGAGGCGGCGGAGCAGGAGGGGGCCGACGAGGCCGCCGTGGAGGAGGCCAACCAGGCCATCCAGACTGTGGCGGGTTACACCATGCTGGAGAGCCAGATCGAGAACCTGGTGGTGGCCAAGGGCTACGCCGACTGCGTGGCCTTCATGGGGGAGAACAGCATCAGCGTGGTAGTGTCGGCGGCGGAGGACGGCCTGCAGACCGAGGACGTGGCCAAGATCACGGACATCGTCCTCAGCGAGACGGACTACACCGCCGACCAGATCAAGATCATGGAGGCCAACTGAGAAACGGAGGACCCGGCGGGGGATGGGATGCCGTCCCCCGCC
>CALWYI010000052.1 GCA_944385715.1 uncultured Oscillospiraceae bacterium
GTGCACACCGAGACGGTCAGCACGCCCCGCTCTTTGATGGCCTCCGTGGAGTGGTAGGCGGGGTCGCTCTTGTCCGCGGGCGCGGCCGCGCCGGCCCAGGCCGTGAGGCCCAGCAGCATGGACAGCGCCATTGCCAGTGACAGTATTTTTTTCAACATCTGTGTTCCCTCCTTGTTTGTATTGGGCATTCGGATGATATCATAATACCTGTCAATCCCGCTTTTGGGCAGGTCACATGTGCGCCAACCTTCCCAAACAGGCAAAAATGGGGGGTCACATGTGCGCCATTTTGAAAATGGGCGCAAAAAAGCGCCGTCTTTCTCTCGGAAAGACGGCGCTGGGAGGGTGTTCTAATCCTGTTTCTCTGTAAAGTCCATATAGCTCTGGAACAGCCCGATGCGGGTCCTGGTCCCGGTCTTTTCATAGATGGAGGCGATGTACCGCTGCAGCACCCGGCGGGAGATGTACAGGCTCTCGGCGATCTCCTGCACGCCGTCCTCGGAGGTCAGCAGCCGCTCCAGCACCTCCGTCTCCCGGGGCGTGAGAAAGCTGCTCTCTGCGTAGGACTTCAGCCGCTCCTGTGGGGACATTTCTTTTTTCTGCTCTGCCGCTTCCGGCTGCCTTTCCGCGGCCGCGGTATTGGTGATATACGGCAGCAGCACCAGCAGAATCCCGACGGAGAGAATACAGCTTCCTACCGCCAGCGCCGTACCGCCCAGGACATCGTACATCCGCATCGTCGGTATAACGGTCGCCGCCACGGTCAGACTCCGGACCACGCGCCCCATGCCCGCCCAAAGCTCAGGGTGGCTGTTTTTCGGCGCGAAATCCAGAAACATCACCGTCAGGAAAATGATGTAGAAGCCGTTATACAGATACATCAGCGCCGCGCTGGCAAAGTAGCCGTTTTTTTCCAGCAGAAATACAATGCAGACAGAGGAAAACAGCATGGCGCATACTGTGGCAATGGGAGTATATTTTCTTTTCCTGATATCCGCAATACATCCCGCGATGATCAGGCCCAGGGCATAAAACAGCCGGACGCCGCTGTATACGTCATAGGTCTGCGCCGCGTTGAAGGCGGTCAGAACGCTGTCGATCATCCCCGAAACGAGGCTCATCAGCACGACGGCGGCAATCAGGATCACGGCGTGCCGGCGGTCGCTGCTGTTGTCTGCGGAGTAGGGCAGCGGATTTTCCAGGATCCAGTCCCGCGGCGCGCGGATAATATAATACAGCACGAACACCACGCTGAAAAAAAGGCTGATGAGGAACACCGCAGCGTGGGAAGTAAAATTCTGCACGAAAAACTGCAAAAGGGTGGCCGCGCCCATTCCGATCCCGATGATCCGCCCCAGGTACTGGCTATCCACAAAGAACATGGCGCTGTTGTAGTATACGCAGCCCCCGATATGGCCAAACAGCAGCATGGCCGCCGCGGCACAGACCAGGAAGACGACCGGCTCCCGTGTCATCAGCAGCAGGAGGGACACTGCAAGGCAGAGCAGCCCGATGAGGCACAGGGCGATTTTTCGCGTACTCTCCTTTTTGCAAAGCCTGCGCAGAGCGGAAAAGGACAGAAAGCCCAACCCCGTACAGACAAGCCCTGCTGTGTAGACCGGATGTACGGCGTTCCCGCCCAGCAGCACAGCGCAGCGCTCGTTTATAAACGCCTCGGTCAGCATAAACGCAAAAAAGCACAGGGAGAAGCAGGCGCCGTAGAGAAGATCTGCAACTCTGATGCTGCCTCTCTGGTTCATCTGTCCACCCCCCCTGTACTCTCCGCTCCGCCGGCAGCATTACAGGCCGGCGCCTGTCAGGTCCGCTCCGGCCCCTCCGGCGCCCCGTGTTTGCCACGGCTCACGCATCTGATCCCGGCCGCCGCTGCCTTTGCGGCTCTTCCAGAATCGCATGAACCCTGTCCCATTTTATGCGCCTGGACCTTCACTATCATAAAATCGTTGGAAATCTCTATGAGGAATTATAGCAGAATGCGCCATGCGATACAAGAAGCAACCGCTTTCCGGCGGTTTTTTTCAAAACGGGCCGCGGCGGTTGGGCGCACTGCTTTTGGGGAGGCTACGCTGATCACCACAGGCAAAGGCTTTGCCTGTGGCCGCGATCTGTCCCGCCGTTGTTTTCCTCAAAAAAGGCGGCTGCGGCGGTTTCAAAAGAAACCGCCGCGCCGCCATAAAGTTTTTCGCCAGCCTGTCGGACTACCCCAGGGTCGGCTCCGCTTTCTCCGCCTGCTCCAGCATATTTTCGATCAAAATGCCGTATCCTTTGGTGGGATCGTCAATCATCACATGGGTCACCGCGCCCACCAGCTGTCCCCCCTGGAGGATAGGGGAACCCGACATGCCCTGGACAATTCCCCCGGTGCGGGCGATGAGCTCCGGGTCCGTCACCTGGATCAGCAGATTCTGGGTCCCGGAGCCCTCCACCACCCGCACCAGCTCCACATCGAAGGTCTCCACCGCGTCGCCGCTGATGTTGGAGAGGATCACCGCAGGGCCCGTGTGGACCTGGCCGGCGGACGCCACCGGCACCGCCTGGCCCAGCGTGAAATCACACCGGTCCAGCACGCCGAAGATGCCCCGGTCCGTGTTGGCCCAGAGGGTTCCCATGTCCTCCGTCAGGTTGAAGCTGCCCCGCAGTTCCCCCGGATCGCCGGAGGCTCCCTTTTTTACCGCTTTGACAGAGGCGTCCATGACCGCGCCGTCCCCAAGGGGCATCAGAAGGCCGGTGTCGCTGTCGGTAATGCCGTGGCCCAGGGCGCCGAAGGCCCCGGTGGCGGGATCGTAGAAGGTGACGGTGCCGATGCCCGCCATGCTGTCCCGGATCCAGGCCCCCAGACGGTAGGTGCCGTCAGGGCCCAGAGCCGGCTCCGCCGCCAACGTCAGGTCCGCGCCGTCCCGGCTCACCGCCAGCTCCACCGTGCCGCCGCACTGGAGCATTGCCGCGAACTGCTCGCTGCTCTCCACCGCGCTGCCGTTGGCCTCCTCGATCACGTCCCCCACCTTGAGGCCGCAGGCCGCCCCCGGCGCAGAGAGGCCGTCCCCGGTCTCCACCTCCGCGAGGCCCACCACCACTACGCCCTCGGAAAAGAGCTTGATGCCGATGGTGTGTCCCACGGGGACCAGGGTGCGCACGGCCTCATCGGCCGCCAGAGCCGTGGCCTGCAGGCCCATGAGGGACGCCGCGCACAGAAGTCCGCTGAGAAAAAAAGCTCTGACGCGGCCCGGACGCCTTTTCTGTCCATTCATCCATTTCACCACCCCTTTCAAAAATTTTGCCGCCGCGTTTCGCCGGCAGCACGGTTACTTTGCGCCGAAGCGTAAAAAATAATCGGCGGCGGGATTTCTAAAATCCGGTGGTTTTGCTATGGGCAATTGCGGAAACGCCGCTGGTTTCCCGCAAAAAAGAAACACCACAGGCCAAAGTCTGTGGTGTTTGTCTTTTTTTTCAGAAAACAGGGCGCGGCGGCGAAAAAATCCCCTTATCGCTCAAAAATCTTCAGGATATCGTTGAAGGGGTCGTCCTCCGGCTCCTTCTTGTCCTCGCCGTTCTCGTCCATTTTCAGCACGGTGCTCTCAAAGAGGCTCTTGGCGCCGGCCCCGCTGGACGCGGCGGCGGCCTCCTCTGCCTTCTTGTTGGCCTCGTCGAAGCCGGTAGCAATGACGGTAACCCGGATCTCATCGTCCAGGGTGTCGTCGAAGGTGGCGCCGAAGATGGTGACGGCGTCGGGATGTACGGCGGACTGGACCAGAGAGGCGGCCTGCTCCACTTCCTCCAGGCCGATGTCCATGGAGCCGGTGACGTTGATGAGGATGCCCCGGGCACCGTTGATGGAGGTCTCCAGCAGGGGGCTGGAGATGGCCATCTTGGCTGCCTCCTCGGCCTTGCCCTTGCCGGCGGCGCGGCCCACGCCCATGTGGGCAAGGCCCGCGTCCTTCATGATAGCGGTGACGTCGGCAAAGTCCAGATTGATGAAGCCGGTCTCCCGGATCAGGTCGGAGATGGACTGCACCGCCTGGCGCAGCACGTCATCGGCGATCTCGAAGGCGTTGGCGAAGGTGATCTTCTGGTCGGTGGCGTGCTTGAGGCGTTCGTTGGGGATGATGACCAGGGAGTCCACCTTGCCCCGCAGCTCCTCGATGCCCTTCTCCGCCTGCATCATCCGGCGGCGGCCCTCAAAGCCGAAGGGCTTGGTGACCACGCCCACGGTGAGGATGCCCTGCTCCTTGGCGGTCTCCGCCACGATGGGCGCCGCGCCGGTGCCGGTGCCGCCGCCCATGCCGGCGGTAATGAACACCATGTCGGTGTCCTCCAGGGCCTTGGTGATCTGGCTGCGGCTCTCCTCGGCGGACTTGCGGCCCACCTCGGGGTCGGAGCCCGCGCCCTGGCCGTGGGTCAGCTTCTCACCGATCTGAATCTTATATCCAGCGCTGGAAATGTTCAGCGCCTGCTTGTCCGTATTCACCGCCACATAGTCCACGCCGCCTACGCCGGAGCGCACCATGCGGTTGACGACGTTGTTTCCGCCGCCGCCAATGCCGATGACCTTAATCTTGACCACATTGTCGGGAGCGGTTACCAGTTCGAATGCCATAGTGGGATCCTCCTACCACAAATTGTATCGGCTGTATATCACCGGGGGGATTTACCCCCAGATAAAGTGCTAAAGCTTTTTATTATTGTATGCTTTTTTCCCCGGCAGGTCAATAGCGGATTCCCGGTTTTTTTGAAAAATCGGGAGGAATCAGCGGTGGCAAAAAATTCCTGCCGCCGTCCCTATTTATCCGGGATAAACCGCACCTCGTTGTCGTCCTTGAGGGTCATGCGGATGGTGCCGGCCTCATTGGGCTCCAGCTGGGCCACCGCCGCCTGGAGGCAGTTGAGCTTAAAGGCGAAGTCCGCGTCGTAGAACATCTCCACCCGGAACCGCTCGTCGTAGGTCAGCGTCAGATACTCCGGGTCGGAGGCGTCCAGCACGGAGGTTTTTTCCAGCATTCCCCGCTGCTCCAGCTCATCCAGCAGCTCCAGCAGCCGCGCCGCGCTGATGGGACTCTCCTCCCCCAGCTCCAGGGTGCTGCTGATGGCCGGGTCCTGGGCCGTGATCCCCTCGATGGACAGATAGTTCTTGATGGCGGCGCTGCCGATGACCTCCAGCAGCTTCCCGCCGCTGTCCATGAGCCAGTTGCTGCTGCCGCCCTTGATGACGGCCACAGCCTCTGTCTCCACCACCTCCACCAGCAGCATGTCGGGGAGCTTGCGGTTGATGCGCATCTCGGTGATGTAGGGCAGCTGGGTGTAGAGCTGCTCCGCGATGCGGTACTTGTCCATCAGAATGAGGTTGTCCCCCTGCTCCACGCCGGAAACCTCCACGATCTCCTGGTCGGAGTAGCGCTCGTTGCCGCTGACCACCACCTGGTCCACCTTGAAAAACAGGGTGAGGGCCGCGACGATGGCCGCCGCCGTCAGCAGCACGGACAGTACCCGCAGAAGGGGCCCCAGGCTCCCTCTGCGGCGGCGGCGCCGATTGTGCCTGCGCGCCACGGCTCTCACTCCTCTCTCGTCTATCTCTCTTCCCACCGGATCTCCCCGCCCAGGGCGGCGAGATCCCGGACCGGGTCCTCGTAGCCCCGGCAGATGTGCTGGATCTCCTCGATGGCGGTCTCGCCCTCGGCGGCGAGGCCCGCCACCAGCAGCGCCGCGCCGCCCCGGAGGTCCGTGCACCGCACCGCCGCTCCGGACAGCCTGGGCACGCCGGTGACCACCGCCACCCGGCCCTCCACGCTGATATCCGCCCCCATGCGGCAGAGCTCATCCACATGCCGGTAGCGGTTGTCGAACATATTTTCCACGAATACCGTGGTGCCCCGGCTCCTCAGCAGCGCCGCCATGAGGATGGCCTGGGCGTCGGTGGGAAAGCCGGGATAGGGGGCCGTCCGCACCGGACTGATGGCTTTCAGTTTTCCGTCGCTGCGGAGAAAAATCCGCCCGTCTCCTCCCAGCACCCGGCAGCCCGCCTCGTGGAGGGCGGCGGTGACGGTGGAGAGGTGGCGGTAGTCCACGTGGGTCAGCTCCACCTCCCCGCCGGCGGCGGCTACCGCCGCCAGGTAGGTGGCCGCCACGATCCGGTCCGGCATGACGGTATGTACGCTGTCCCGGGTGGCCCGCTGCCCCACCACACAGACGGTGGAGCTTCCCGCCCCCCGGACGGCGCAGCCCATGGACCGCAGGAAGTTCTGGAGGTCCACGATCTCCGGCTCCCGGGCGGCATTGACGATCACCGTCTCCCCCCGGGCCCCGCAGGCCGCCAGCATGGCGTTCTCCGTGGCCCCCACGCTGGGCAGGCTCAGGGTGATCTCCCGGCCCTCCATCGCCGCTCCCGTGCAGCACAGACGGCCCCCCTTCTCCTCCACTGCGGCCCCCAGCTTCCGCAGGGCGGCCAGGTGCAGGTCGATGGGCCGGGGGCCCAGCTCGCAGCCGCCGGGGTAGGACATCTCCGCCCGGCCCAGCCGGGCCAGGATGGCCCCCAGGAAGATCACAGAGGAGCGCATCTCCCGCATCAGGTGATCGGGGATGTCCCAGCGGCTCATGGAGGACGTGTCCACCACCAGCTCCTCCCCCTGCCAGTCCGTCCGGCAGCCCAGATGCCGCAGGATGCGGATGCTGGCCTCCACGTCGCTGAGGCGGGGACAGCCCCGCAGCACCGTAACGCCGGGATGGAGTATGGTGGCGGCCAGCACGGGCAAAACGCTGTTTTTCGCCCCCTGGACCGGCAGGACGCCCTCCAGCCGGCGGCCGCCCCGGATGATAATATGCTTCATTCTGACCCCTCCGCTCATGGATTTGCAAACTAATCCATACTATGCGAAGGGGCGGCGGGTGCTACTTCCCGCCCCGGCGGCGCAGGGACATCACCGCCTCGTAGATCTTCTCCGCGGCGTCGATGGTCCCCAGATCCGCCATGGCCGCAGACATGGCCCGCCTCCGGCTGTCGTCGGACAGGATGGCCCGGGCGGTGTCATAGAGCAGCTGCCCGCTGCTGTCCCGCTCCAGGACCAGCGCCGCGCCGCCAGCGTCGGAGAGAACCCGGGCGTTGTGCTCCTGGTGGTTGTTCGTCACGTTGGGGGAGGGCACGATGATGGCCGGGACCCCCAGCGCCGTCAGCTCGCTGATGGTGCTGGCCCCCGCCCGGCAGATCACCAGATCCGCCGCCCGCATCACGGCCCCCATGTCGTGGATATACTCCCGGACCTCCAGGTCCGGCAGCTGGCTCAGGTCCACCCCGGCGGCGGCGAGGTATTCCGCCATCTGGCAGCTGCCCACCACGCCGGCGGCGTGGATATGGTGGAAGGGACAGCCGTCCGCCGCCTCCAGGGCCAGGAATTCCGCCGTCTGGCGGTTCATGACCGCAGCCCCCAGGCTGCCCCAGAAGGACACGATCAGGGGGCGGCCGTCGGCTATGCCCAGCCGCTCCTTGGCCTCCTTTTTGGTATAAGTGAAGAAGTCCCCCCGGACCGGGGTGCCGGTGACCAGCACCTTTTCCGGGCGCCGGTAGTTCTTCCGGCACTCCTCAAAGCCCACCATGATGAGGTCCGCGTAGGGCTCCAGCAGGCGGGTGGTGAGGCCGGGGATGGCGTTGGACTCGTGGATGGCGGTGGGGATGCCCTGCTTTGCCGCCGCCCGGATCACCGGGTAGCTGGCGTAGCCGCCGGTGCCCACCACCAGGTCGGCGGGGAACTCCTTGAGCAGGGCCCGGGCCTCCCCGGAGGAGCGGATCAGGTTCCGGAGGGAGACCAGGTTGTGGCGAATCTCCCTGGGCTTCAGGGAGCGGTGAAAGCTGGAGATCTCCACCGCCCGGAAGGGCCAGCCCGCCTCCTCGATGAGCTGCCGCTCGATGCCCCGGTGGGCCCCCACGAACAGCATCTCACTGTCGCTCCGCCGCTGGCGGATCAGGCCCGCCAGGGCCAGCGCCGGGTTCACATGTCCCGCGGTGCCCCCGCAGGTGAAGATCACGCGCACCTGGCCGCGCCTCCCTTCCCAAGCAAGTGGTAGCTATGCTTTTCTTTTCGGAAAAGCATGGTTTTTTATGTTTCTGCCGCCGAAACGGCTGATTTCTGCCCTTCAGGCGCTTTGCCTCCGGCGGGGCACTTTTCCCTTGCCGGAAAAGTACCCAAAAGGGCACCAAAACCGATGGTTTTGGATTCCTTTGCCCAATCGGCCCGGATCAGAACTTGCCAGTGCGCAGCCACTGAATCAGCTTCTTTTGGCATCTGATCTGCGGCGGGTATCTCGTCCGGCTTCGGCTGTCGCCCTGTTAAAGGGATGGATTCATCTGTTTTTCTACTGTGAACCAATTGCGCCTGTTGGAACTGCACGGGCTCTCGTCAACAAAAGGAAGAAAGAAAGGGCTATCGACTCGAGGGCCGTCAGGCGCAGTCGGATGCGCAGGGCACCGATTACGAAAGACAACCGGAAATTCTGTGGCAACCGGCTGTCAACCTTAATACAAGCCGATTGGGCAAAAACGGGGGCCGGGGTACCCCCGGCGGCGTTTTGGTTACTTTGCCGCCGAGGGCAAAGTAACCCCGGGGTTTGGGGGCGGGCAGCCCCCATAAAATTTTCCAGGGGTTGGGGCCGAGGAGGCCCATCCAGTAACCGCGGGGTGCGGGGGCGCGGAGCCCCCGCTGAAAAGGGCGGGGCAGCATGCCCCTCCTTATCAACCGCTCTTGGGCGCGGGGATCTGGCGGGACACCGACAGCACCACGCCCACCTCCACCAGCTGGATGGCGAGGGCGGTGCCGCCGTAGCTGAAGAACGGCAGGGAGATGCCGGTGGCGGGGATGAGACCCGTGACCACGGCGATGTTCAGGAAGGTCTGCAGGGCGATCTGGGTGGTGACGCCCACGATGAGGAGACTGCCGAAGCGGTCCTTGGCGTGGATGGCCAGCCAGTAGCCCCGGATGATGAGGAGGGCGAAGAGGAGCATGATGAGGGTGGCCCCCACCAGTCCCAGCTCCTCGCAGACGATGGCAAAGATGAAGTCATTGTGCTCCTCCGGGAGGAACATGAACTTCTGGCGGCCCTTGCCCAGGCCCAGCCCCAGAAGGCCGCCGGAGCCGATGGCGATGAGGCTCTGGGCCATCTGGAAGCTCTTGTCCGTGGGGTCCCAGAAGGCGTCCCGCCAGGTGGTAATCCGGTCGGAGTTGTAGCCGATCTTCTCCATGAGGTCGGTGAACAGCAGCAGGTAGCCGCCGGCGACGCCGGCGGTAAGGCCCGCCGCCACCCAGCGCCAGTCGATGCCGCCCACCACCAGCATCACCGCGCCGATGCCCACCAGCAGCACCATGCCGGAGGCGTGGGGCTCCAGGGCCATGAGCACGGCGATGGCCATGAGCATGAGGCCGTAGGGGAGAATGCCGTTTTTGAAGGTCAGCATCTTCTCCCGCTTCTTGGCGATGGAGGCGGAGAAGTAGACGATGATGCCCAGCTTGGCAAGCTCCGAGGGCTGGAACTGGAAGGAGGTACCGGGGACGCCCAGCCACCGCCGGGCGCCGTTGCGCCAGATGCCGATACCGGGGATGGGCGTCAGGATCAGCAAAATGAAGGACAGCACGATGGCGATCCGGGCAAGGCCCCGGAAGCGCTGGTAGTTGATCTTGGACACCCAGAACATGGCGAAGAGGCCCAGCAGGGCGAAGGCCCCCTGCCGCTTGAAGTAGTACAGAGGATCGTAGCCGCAGGACTCAGAGGCCTGGGCGGAGGGAAAGCTGGCGGAGAGGAGCATGATGAGTCCGATCACCAGCAATATCAGCGCCAGCAGCAGAAAAGGCAGGTCCATGGGGCCCCGGGCGGCCTCCCAGGCCTCCCGCTCCCGCCGCCGCTGTTCCCGGATCTTCTGACGCCTGTATTCCCTTTGCTGCTCCCGGGTCATGGCGGGGCCTCCTTTCCCGTGGTTCCTGCGCTGCGCCGCCCGCTCAGGGCGCGGGGCGATCCATCACGCCGAAGAGAGCCAGTGCGCAGAATACAATGGACACGGCGGTGAACACCGTGACGATCTTTACCTCGCTCCAGCCGCACATCTCAAAGTGGTGGTGGATGGGCGCCATCTTGAAGATCCGCTTTCCGTGGGTGAGCTTGAAGTAGGTCACCTGCAGGATGTCGGAGAGCGTCTCTATGATATAGACAATGCCCACAAAAATCAAGACCAGGGGCATATCAAATGCAAAAGCAAGGCCCGCCACCGCGCCCCCCAGGAACAGGGAGCCGGTATCCCCCATAAAGGTCTTGGCGGGGTGGGCGTTGAAGAGGAGGAAGGCCAGCAGGCCCCCCAGCAGCGCCCCGGAAAAAATCCCCAGCTGGGTGTAGCCCCACCAGGTGGCCACGGAGGCAAAGAACAGGGCCACCGGGATGGTCACGGAGGTGGCGAGGCCGTCCAGGCCGTCGGTGAGGTTCACCGCGTTCACCGCTCCCACGATGACGAAGGCGGAGAACACCATGTAGAAGGGCCAGCCCAGGGGGATGCTGACGTGGAGGAAGGGTACGTACAGCTCCGGGGACAAGAGCCCCTCGTAGCGCATGAGGCTGAGAAAGGCGATGGCCGCCGCCAGCTGCAGCAGGAACTTCTGGATAGCGGTAAGGCCCAGGTTCCGGTGGAGCTTCACCTTCTCATAGTCGTCCAGAAAGCCGATGCAGCCGAACACCGCGGCAAAAAGGAACACATAGATGTGGGACAGGTCCCCGGCCAGCATCCCCGGCCAGCCCACCACCAGAATCGCCACAGCGATGCCGATGATGAACATGAGGCCCCCCATGGTGGGGGTGCCCGCCTTGGTGGCGTGCCACTTGGGCCCCACCTCCCGGATCTCCTGACCGGCCTTCAGCCGCCGCAGGGCCGGCAAAATCACTTTCCAGCCCAGCAGCCCCGTGACCGCGAAGCTGAGCGCACACGCAATGATCATCTCCATGATACTCTCCCTCTGACCTGACCGCGTCAGGCTCTCTCCTTTTGTTGAAGCTCCCGGATGTGGTCGGCCACCACCTCGCGCTCATCCAGATGGCGCTTTTCGTGGCCGATGATCTGATAGGTCTCGTGGCCCTTTCCCGCAAGGATGATCACATCCCCCGGCCGGGCGTGATCCATGGCGTAGTGGATGGCCTCAATGCGGTTGGGCACCACGGCGTAGGGGGTGGTGGTGTCCGCCATCCCCGTGAGGATCTCCTCAATGATGGCCTCCGGGTCCTCGGTGCGGGGGTTGTCGGAGGTGACGATAACGAAATCCGCCAGGGCCGCCGCGATGCGGCCCATCTTGGGCCGTTTGGTCCGGTCCCGGTCCCCGCCGCAGCCGAAGAGGGCCACCACCCGGCCCCTGGCAAAGCCTCTGGCGGAGGTGAGGACGTTCTCCAGCGCGTCGGGGGTATGGGCGTAGTCGATGAGTATGGTGTAGTCCCCCGGGGTGGGGACCACCTCCACCCGTCCCTTCACATGGGCGCTGTGGCGCAGCACATGGGCGCTGTCTCCAAGGGAAACCCCCAAAGCCTTCGCCGCCGCCAGGACCCCCAGGGTGTTGTACACCATGAAGCCGCCGGGAATCCCCACGTGGACGGGGACGCTCTCCTCCGCCGTCACCGCGTCGAAGCTGACGCCCTCGGCGTCCAGCCGGATATTGCGGGCCGCCAGGTCCACCGGCGTCTCCCCGTGCTCCCCGATGGACACTTTCCGGCAGGTGGCCCCGCCCATGAGGCGGGGGGCCCAGGGGTCGTCGGCGTTG
>CALWYI010000053.1 GCA_944385715.1 uncultured Oscillospiraceae bacterium
AGGAAATCGGCGAACTCCGCCGTCTCCGGGCTCAGCTCGTGGTACATCTGCTTTCCGGCGGCCAGGATCTCATCGGCGGTGCCCTGGGGATCGGCGTTGCCGTCGGGGAACAGCAGCACGTCGTCCCAGAACTTCAGCTTCTCCACCCCCAGGCGCTTCTCCTGGTCCTTCTTCACCCGGGCCACAATGGGCACCATGTCCTGGGCGATCTGGTCCCGGAAGGCCGCCACCTGGGCGGGGCCGTAGCAGTTGCGGCCCAGGCGGTCATAGCCCAGCTGGAGGTAGTTGTCGTAACCCATGTTCCTGGCCTGGGCGGTGCGGTTCTTCACCAGCTTGTCGTAGAGCGCGTCCAGCTCCGCCTGGTGGCTGTCAAACCACTTGCCTTCCGCCTCGTAGGCCGCTTTGCGGACAGCCCGGTCCGGACTCTGCTTATAGGGCCCCAGCTTGGGCAGGGGCAGCTTCTCCCCGTTCCAGTCCACCACGGCGGAGGCGTAGAGCTTCTGATACTCGCTCTGGAGCTTGTTCTCCTCCTGCATGAGGGCCATATTCCCGGGGTCGAAGGTCCGCGCCGCAATCTCCAGGTTGGTAAACAGCAGCTCCCCGAAGCGCTCCGCCAGCTCAGCGCGGAAGGGGGAGGCCAGCAGGGCCTTCGTCACCTTCTGCTCCGCCTCCTGGACCGCCGGGGCGATCTCGTCGGCGTAGTCGTTTTCCTGATCGTAAAATTCATCCCGGGTGTCGATGGTGTGACGGACATAGGCCAGGGACAGAGCGGTGTTGACCTCTCCCTGGATCTTGTCAAACTCCCCGTAGGCTTCTACCACTGCATCGGCAGACACCGCCCCTGCGATCCTTTGGGCAATGTCCTCCGCCTTGGCCTGAAAAGCGGCCAGATCCGGGCGTACATAGGGCATTTCGCTGAATTTCATGGCAAACTCCTTTACAATACACGTCTCTCAGGGCCGACGGCCATCCGCAGCCCTCCCCGTACAGGCAGCGCCCGGCCCAAAAAGGGTCGGGCGCTGCCGTATTGGAAATCAAAAGCCCGCGGCGCGCGTTACAGCGCCGCCAGGACCCCCAGCAGGAAGCGCCAGGTGCGCTCCACGGAGGCGATGCTCATGCGCTCC
This sequence comes from uncultured Oscillospiraceae bacterium, assembly GCA_944385715.1. GTDB lineage: Bacteria > Bacillota > Clostridia > Oscillospirales > Oscillospiraceae > Pelethomonas. Next base: position 1,125 of record CALWYI010000053.1, read on the forward strand.
CGGGTGCTGTGGATCTCCACCAGGTCCGGCCCGAAGGACACCGCGTCCAGGCCGGGCACCTTGTCGGTGAGGATGCCGCACTCCAATCCGGCGTGGACCGTCTCCACCACCGGGGCCTCCCCGTACTGCTCCTGGAACACCTTGACCATGATGTCCCGCAGCGGGGACTCCCGGCGGTACTCCCAGGGGGGATAGCTGCTCTCCACGGCGAAGGCGGCGCCGAACTCCGTGGCCACACCCTGGACCTTCTGCTCCAGCTGGGCCAGCTCCGCGGCCACCGAGCTGCGCAGCAGGAAGGTCAGGCGCAGCTTCCCCTCCTCCAGCCGGAGGATGCCCAGATTCAGGGAGGTCTGGACCTGGCCGGGGAGATCGGGGTTCATGGCCTGGATGCCGTTGGGCACGGCCAGGACCAGGTCCACCGCCCTGCGGCTGTCCTCGGCGGAGAGGGCGGCAGCGGCGCCGGCCTTGTCGGACCAGGTGAAGGTGAAGTCGGGGTCGTTGGGGCAGGCGGCCTTGGCCTCCGCGGCCCAGGCCTCGGCGGCGGCCTTCACCGCCGCCAGCTGATCGGCGGGCACCACGAACTCCGCCTTGGCGGCATTGGGGATGGCGTTGTCCTGGAGGCCGCCGAAGAGGGACACCAGCCGGGGATAGCCGATCCTGGCCAGCCCCTCCGCCAGCAGCTTGTCAGCGTTGGCGAAGCCCATGTGGATGGCGGTGCCGGAGTGGCCGCCGCTGAGGTTCTCCAGGCTGATGGCGCACACCGCGCCCTCCACGCTCTCGCAGGCCATGGCGGCGTCGATGTGGCAGGCGGTGCCGCCGGCGCAGCCCACGGTCAGGACCTTCTCCACCTCGGAGTCCACATTCAGAAGGTACCGGCTCTTCAGGTCGGAGCCGTCCAGACCGATGGCGCCGGGCATGCCCACCTCCTCGTCCACGGTGAACACCGCCTCGATGGGGGGATGGGGGATGCTGTCGTCATCCAGCACTGCCATGGCCATAGCCACCGCAATGCCGTCGTCGCTGCCCAGGGAGGTGCCCCGGGCCTTCACCCAGTCGCCGTCAATGTAGAGGTCCAGGGGGGCCTTCTCAAAGTCGTGCTCCACCCCGTTCTCCTTCACGCACACCATGTCCAGGTGGCCCTGGATCATGGCGGTGGGGTGTCCCTCATAGCCGGGGGACGCCGCCTTCCAGATAACCACGTTGCCCATGGGGTCCTGGCGGTACGCAAGGCCCCGCTCTTTGGCAAAGTTGGCGGCCCAGTCGCTGGCGGCCTTCACATTGCCGGAGCCGTGGGGGATGCGGCACAGCTCCTCAAAGAAGCGGTATACGCTCTTGGGCTCCAGATCCTTCAGCACAAAATTGTCCATAGCAAAGCACTCCTTTTCTATATATTTTCTTTTTTACTTCCTGTCTTGCCCCTTACAGCAGGTGGACGCCGGCCTCCTCGCAGGTGGCCATGGTCTCCTGATCCCACAGGCTCACCTGGACCTCGCCGATGTGGCAGCAGCCGATCATCAGCATGCACAGCCGGCTCTGGCCGATGCCGCCGCCGATGGTCAGGGGCAGCTGGCCCTTGAGGAGCATCTGGTGGTAGGGCAGCTCCCGGCGGTCCTCACAGCCGGAGAGCTTCAGCTGCCGGGCCAGGCTCTCCTCGTCCACCCGGATGCCCATGGAGGAGATCTCAAAGGCCCGGCCCAGCACGTCGTTCCACATGAGGATGTCGCCGTTGAGGGCCCAGTCGTCATAGTCCGGGGCCCGGCCGTCGTGGGGCTTGCCGGAGTGGAGCTTCCCGCCGATCTGCATGAGGAACACCGTCTTGTGGAGCTTCAGAAACTCCGTCTCCCGCTGGGAGGGCGTCAGCTCCGGGTACATATCCTCCAGCTCCTGGGTGGTGATGAAGGTGACCTCCCGCTGGAGCTTCACGTTCAGCTGGGGGAAGGCCCGGCGCAGGGCGTCGCAGGTGTCGCACACCGCCCCCACGATGGAGCGGACCGTATACTTGAGGTAGTCCTCATTCCGGTTTTCGCGGGTGATGACCTTCTCCCAGTCCCACTGGTCCACGTAGATGGAGTGGATGTTGTCCAGCTGCTCGTCCCGGCGGATAGCGTTCATGTCGGTGTAGAGGCCGTTGCCGGGATAGAAGCCGTAGCGCTTGAGGGCCAGCCGCTTCCACTTGGCCAGGGAGTGGACCACCTCGCCCATGGCCCCCTCTACTGCGGGGATATCAAAGGATACGGGCCGCTCCACGCCGTTGAGGTTGTCGTTGAGGCCGGAGTTCCGGTCCACAAAGAGGGGCGCGGACACCCGCCGGAGATTTAGGGCCAGCTTCAGGTTCTCCTGAAAGCTGCTCTTGACAAATTCAATGGCCCGCTGCATGTCGTAGCCATACAGGGGGCAGCGGTAGCCCGCGGGAATGTAGCATTTGCTCATAGGGTGCCTCCTCGGTAGTTTGTAGTCTCGTGGTCTCCATCATACACCAATTAGGGAAAAATTGCACTAGGAAAATGGAAACTCCCCCATAAAATTGCGGGGAGCGCCCAAAGGCGCCCACCGCCGTATCTGCTAGCGGACTTCTCCGCCTTCCTGGGCCCAGCATTCCGCCAGGGCGCGGAGGGCCGCCAGCAGGGTCTCCTCCGTCTCCCGGCCGGAGCCCAGCACCGTCACGTAGGCAGCCAGATCCCCCTTCACGGCGATGCACTCCAGGTCCCCGGAGATCCAGGACCCCTCCAGGCCCGCCACCGTCACCTCCCGGAAGTTCTCCGGGCCCCGGGCGAAGGTGGCGTCCTCCATGAGGCTGCGGACGAACACCGCCCGGTCCACCCGGGGACTCAAGCGGTAGACGTCCTGGTACATCCAGGCCTCCCCCTCCCCGTCGGTCCCCTGGTCCACGCACTCAAAGACGTCATAGTGGGTGGCCAGGAGGGATCGCTCCAGGGTGACCCTGCTGGTCCGGTCATCGTAAAAGAGGGCGCTGCGCTCCCCCTCGATGCCAAGATCCGAGAGGAGCACATAGGGCCCGTCGGCCGTCTCCGGCAGGTCCCGGGTGTCCCTGCTCACCCACTGCCAGAGGGTGAGCAGGCCGAACACCGCCACAAAGCCCAGCAGCACGCCGCTGACGACCCGGTGGGGGATCATCCGGCCCCGGGGGCTGTGGTCCAGGGGAACTCCCTTCTTCATCCGCCGGTAGAGCCGGCCCATCCGCCAGGCGGCGTGGACAAACAGATAGAAGGCCCATGCCACCAGCGCCCCGACAAAGAGGAACAGCGCCGTGGCGGCCACCCAGCCCAGCCGGCACTCCGCCCCCCACCTGCTCAGGAGCTTCCCTGTCCCGCCGGACATGGCCGCGGCCATGAAGAAGTTGAAAAGGAGCATCAGGGTAACCGGCACCCAGGCCCAGATGTAGCCCCGCCGGAGGACCCTGAGGGTGGCGGCCTGCTGGGCCGGGTCGGCGTAGAACTCCGGCGCGTCGCTCCCTGCCGGAGAGGCAAACACGTGGATCATTCCCCGGCTGGTCACGTACTCCCAGCCGCAGTCCTCGTACACCGCCACCTGCTCCTCGGGCAGGTCCGTCTCCTCCAGGAACCGGGGAGCGGACACCTCGATGCGGTAGCGCATGTCCGCCGGCTCCCCCCTTCGGAAGCGGCTGAAATAGGACCCCCGCTTCTCCAGGAGCCACCCCCGGGCGGCCATGTCGCTGTAGAGCTTCTCATTTTCGCCGATGGCATAGTCGTCAAAGTGCCGCCGGTAGCGCCGTTTCATGTCTCCGCCTCCTCCATGATCTTCCCGTCCTCCACCATGTGCCGCAGCCGGTCGTACTCCCGCCGGAGGGCCTCCCGGCCCCGGTCGGTGATGGCGTAGGTCTTGCGCCGGTCCGCCTCCCCGGTGAGGACGATGAGCCCCTCCCGGCTCATGCGGCTGAGAACGCCGTAAAGGGTGCCGGGTCCCATGACCAGCCGCCCGCCGGACAGCTCCCGGATCCGCTGCATCATGCCGTAGCCGTGGCCCGGGTGCAGCAGGGACAGCAGGATATAGTACGCCGCCTCCGTCATGGGCTGCTGCTCCGCCATGGTCCTCCCCCCCTCTCCATTATTATGTGTCGCGATATATCGAGTGACATAATAGTAGCACAGGACCAGGACCCTGTCAACCCCGCCGGGGTCTCTCTTGCGCAAGGGGGAAAATCACGGTACAATGGGGAAAAAGCGGCGGGGAAACCGGGACCGCAACCGCCCGTTGACAAAGCGGCTACCGCAGGCGGTGGCCCGTTGCGGCGGAGGCGTGGTACGCTGAGAGCGAGGAGGGATGGTCCATGACGTTGGCGGAGAGGATCTATCAGGCCCGGAAGAAGGCGGGGCTGTCCCAGGAGGCCCTGGCGGACGCCCTGGGGGTCACTCGGCAGGCCGTGAGCAAATGGGAGACGGGAAAGTCCGTGCCGGACACGGAGAACATCCGGCGGATGGCCCGGGTCCTGGCGGTATCGGCGGACTACTTCCTGGGGGACGCCGGTACTTTGGGGGACGTCCCCGCCGGGGAGGCCAGGCCGGAGGAGCCGGACACCCTGCCGGAGAAGCTGGGGCTTCTTTTGTTCCTGGCCGGGGTGGCGGCCATCGCCCTTTGCAGCGCGGTGTTCCTGGTCCGGTCCCTGCTGGGGGAGAGCCACGTCTACGCCACCATCCAGGTGACGGACTTCACCATCGCCGCCATACTGTTCCTGCTGTCCCTCATCGGCGGGTGCGGCGCCTTCCTCCTCACCAGAAACAGGAAGTGAGGTGGATCACCATGAAACGAAGGACACATTGGTTATTCGCCCTGGCGTTCCCGGTGTGTGCGGGACTGCCGGGCCTTGCGCTGGCCTGGGCCTTTCTCTACTTTCAGATTGGCCGCTGGGACCTGGTGGGGGAGATCACCGGCATCTTCTGGTTCGTTCTGGCCCTGCAGCTGCTCTATGAACTGGCGGGGCAGCGGAGCGGCGGCCTCTTCTCCTTCGCCCGGTATGTCACCCTGGCGGTGAAGCTGCTGGTGGCCCTTCTGGGGCACGTCTTTTTCCTCTTCAGTGTGGCTCTCTCCCAGATGCAGGGGCCCAAGGCTGCCCTCTGTCTCTCGGTCCTGGCCCTGTGCGCAGCGGGAAACCTGCTGCTGGCGGTCCGGGAGCTGCGGCTCTGCCGCCGGGATCGCTCCTTGGCACGTGAATCGTAAAGAACCGCCGGTACCACGCCCTTCAGGGCGCGGTACCGGCGGTTCTTTATTGTTACAGCAGATTTACTTGACAGAGAACAGCAGGTCGGTGTAGGAGGGATAGGGCCAGTACTTGCTGTCGGTGATGGTCTCCAGCTCATCCACGGCGGAGCGGAGGGCCTCCATGGTGGCAAAGACGGTGTACTTGTAGTAGTGGGCGGCCACGTAGGCGCTGTCCATGGGGGCGATGTCCAAAGCGGACTCCAGGGACTTGCACCGGCGGACCATCTCGGCAGAGAGGTCGGACAGACGGCGCAGGAGATCTTCCTCGTCGGAGCAGTCCAGATCCGGCAGGGCCGCCTTCTTGGCGGTGATGATCCCGGCCACCTCGCCGGCATACCGGCTGACAGCGGGGTAGATGTCCCGCTTCACCATGTCGATCATGGTCCGGGCCTCGATGCCGATGACGGAGCAGTAGTTCTCCAGGTGGATCTCGTTGCGGGCGGTGAGCTCCTCCTCGGTGAACACGCCGTGCTTGCGGAAGAGGGCCACGTGCTTGGGCTGGAGGTAGCGGGTCAGGGCGTCGGAGGTGCAGGTGAGGTTGCTGAGCCCCCGGCGGTGGGCCTCCTGGACCCAGGCCTCCTCGTAGCCGTTGCCGTTGAAGATGATCCGCTGGTGGTCCCGGAGGGTGGTGCGGATGAGGTCGTGGAGGGCGGCGTTGAAGTCGTCGGCCTTCTCCAGGATGTCGGCGAACTGCTCCAGCTCCTCGGCCATGATGGTGTTCAGGGCGATGTTGGGGCCGGAGATGGACTGGGAGGAGCCCAGCATGCGGAACTCGAACTTGTTGCCGGTGAAGGCCAGGGGGCTGGTGCGGTTGCGGTCCGTGTTATCCTGGGGAATGTGGGGCAGCACGTCCACGCCGATGGACAGCGTCCGCTTGCCCTGCTCCACGTACTCGGTGCCCTGGATGATGGCGTCCACGATGGCGGTGAGCTCATCCCCCAGGAAGATGGAGAGGATGGCCGGGGGGGCCTCCTGGGCGCCCAGGCGGTGGTCGTTGCCCGGGTTGGCCACGGTGCAGCGCAGCAGCTCCTGGTACTCGTCCACGCCCTTGATGAAGGCGGTGAGGAAGATGAGGAACCGGGCGTTCTGGCTGGGGGTGGAGCCGGGCTTGAAGAGGTTGAGCCCCGTGTCCGTGCTGAGGGACCAGTTGTTGTGCTTGCCGGAGCCGTTGACGCCGGCGAAGGGCTTCTCGTGGAGGAGGCAGACCATGCCGTGGCGGCCGGCCACCTTCTTCATGATCTCCATGGTCAGCTGGTTGTGGTCGCAGGCGGTGTTGGCGTCGGTATAGATGGGGGCCATCTCGTGCTGGGCGGGGGCCACCTCGTTGTGCTTGGTTTTGGAGAGGATGCCCAGCTTCCACAGCTCCTCGTCCAGCTCCTTCATGTAGGCCGCCACCCGGGGCTTGATGGAGCCGAAGTAGTGGTCCTCCAGCTCCTGGCCCTTGGGGGGCTTGGCGCCGAAGAGGGTCCGCCCGGTGAGGATCAGGTCCTCCCGCTTGTCGTAGACGCTCCTGTCAATGAGGAAGTACTCCTGCTCGGGACCCACCTGGCTGGTGACCTTCTTCACCTCGGTGTTGCCGAAAAGCCGCATGATCCGCACCGCCTGGCGGCTGAGCTCATCCAGGGAGCGCAGCAGCGGGGTCTTTTTGTCCAGGGACTGGCCGCTGTAGGAGCAGAAGATGGTGGGGATGCAGAGGCTGTCGTCCTTGATAAAGGCGAAGGCCGTGGGGTCCCAGGCGGTGTAGCCCCGGGCCTCGAAGGTGGCCCTGAGGCCGCCGGAGGGGAAGGAGGAGGCGTCAGGCTCGCCCCGGACCAGCTCCTTGCCGGAAAACTGCATGAGCACCCGGCTGGGACTCTCCGGTGTGATGAAGCTGTCGTGCTTCTCGGCGGTGACGCCGGTCATGGGCTGGAACCAGTGGGTAAAGTGGGTGGCCCCCTTCTCCAGGGCCCAGTCCTTCATGGCGTTGGCCACCTCGTGGGCGGTATTCAGCTCCAGGGTGGTGCCGTCGGTGACGCACTTCTTCCACTCCTTGTAGCACTGGGCGGACAGACGCTGGCGCATCACGTCCTCGTTAAACACCATGCTGGCAAACAGTTCTGACACTTTCGCTTCGCTCATCGCTCTATCTCCTTTCGCCGCCGGAGCGGCTGAACTATCCATATCTATCCGGTCCCTACTGACCGGAGGCGCCGTAGTTGCTGAGGACCCGGGCGCTGGGGTCGTCCACGTCGCAGCCCTCCCAGGACTTATTGGGCATCCAGAAGTCCGCCACCATCTCCGCCTGACCGGGGTAGTATTTCTCAAAGATCTCCCGGTAGAGGAGGGACTCCTTGGTAAAGGGCCTGGCGTGGTAGCCATACCGCTCCGCGGTCTCCCGCCAGTCGTCGCCGTAGCATCTCTCGGCGTAGGCCTTCAGGTCGTCCACCAGGCTGTGGCCCACCGCGTCGGAGAAGGCCGCCTTCTCCCGCTGGAGGATGGACTCCGGCAGGTAGCTGCCCACGAAGGCCTTCCGCAGGAGGTACTTGCCTTTGCCGTAGACGTTCATCTTCTTCGCCGGGTCCACGCCCATGACATACCGCACGAAATCCAGGTCTCCGAAGGGCACCCGGGCCTCCAGGCTGTTGACGGAGATGCACCGGTCCGCCCGGAGCACGTCGTACATGTGGAGCTCCCGCACCCGCTTCTCGCTCTCCGCCTGGAAGGCCTCCGGGGAGGGGGCGAAGTCGGTGTACTTGTAGCCGAAGAGCTCGTCGCTGACCTCCCCGGTGAGGAGGACCCGGACGTCGGTGGTCTCGTGGATGGCCTTGCACATGAGGTACATGCCCATGCTGGCCCGGATGGTGGTTATGTCGTAGGTCCCCAGGGCCTGTATCACATCCTCCAGGGCCCCCAGCACGTCCTCCTCCGTGATATAGATCTCGTGGTGGCGGCTGCCGATGTGCTCCGCCACCTGCCGGGCGTACTTGAGGTCAATGGCGTCGGTGGACATGCCCACGGCGAAGGTCTCAATGGGCTTTCCCAGAAGCCGCGCGGCGATGGCGCACACCAGGGAGCTGTCCAGCCCGCCGGAGAGGAGGAACCCCACCGGCACGTCGGCGTCCAGCCGCTTCTCCACCGCCAGGATCAGCTTCTCATGGATGTTGGCACAGATGGTATCCACATCATCGTAGCACACCCCATCCACCGAGGCAATATCGCAAAAGCACTCAAATTTTCCGTCTTTATAGCAGTATCCCGGTGGAAATGGCATAATTTTGTCCGCAAGGCCCAGGAGGTTCCTGGGCTCGCTGGCAAAGAGGATGTGCCCCGAGGCGCTGTAGCCGTAGTACAATGGCCGGATGCCGATAGGGTCCCGGGCCGCCACAAAGCTGCCGGTGGGGGCGTCGTACAGCACCAGGGCAAACTCCGCGTCCAGCTTTCCGAACATCTCCATGCCGTACTCCCGCCACAGCGGCAGCAGCAGCTCGCAGTCGCTGCCGCTGCGGAACACATACCCTTTGGCCTCCAGCTGCCGTTTCAGCTTGCGGAAGCCGTAGAGCTCCCCGTTGCACACCACGGCGCTGCCGTCCGGAGCGGTGAAGGGCTGCATCCCCTCCGGCTCCGGCCCCATGATGGCCAGCCGGTGGAACATAAGGGTCCCACCGGGCAGCTGGAGCACCCGGCTGTCGTCGGGGCCCCGGGACTTGGTCCGCCCAAAGCCCTCCATCAGCTTCTCCAGGGGAATATCCGTTCCCGTATAACCCATGATCCCACACATAAAAAGCACCTCCGAATGAACCGGCGTCTCTAAAATAAAATTTTAGGACGAATCGCCGGAATCCGTGGTGCCACCTAATTTACCGCAGTGCGGTCACTTCAGCTCTAACAAGCCTGACGGCGGTAACGGGCCGTTCCCGTCTCCCCTACTGGCGCGCGCTTTCGGGTCGAGGCTACGGAGTGTTATTCCTCCAGGTTCTGCCGCAGGATTTCCACCATCCCCCGCTCTCTGTGGGTGAGCGCCTGGACTACTTCTCTCCATCATTGCCTTTGGCTGTTTGGAATATGGGCGTATGGTAACGCCGGGCCCTCCATTTGTCAATAAAAAATATTTTCGATTTCTTTTCCGGAACCTTTTCCCGCGCTTATCCACTTCGTCACATCACAGAAAGTATCCTGTTTTCCCGCTCTTTGTCCACACGCAAGCACACTCCAAGTCGGCAACTTGTCTTTTATACAGATACATTTGTCATCAAAAAACAAAAGCGCCGGCCAGCTGGCCGGCGCTTTTTGTTCAGCTCTACAATTTTCTCCGGGACAGGGCTCACGCCTCCTCCACGGCGGGATTGAGGCTGTAGCAGGAGCGGTAGTGGTCAAAGGCCTGCTGGAAGTCGTCGTTGCCGGCGTTCTTCACGCCGTTGAGGTACTCGTGGGCCTGATAGGTGTTCTGGGCCGTCTCGATCTGGGCCACGGCGATGTTGGAGCAGTGATCGGACACCCGCTCGCAGTTGGTGAGGATATCGGAGAGGACAAAGCCCATCTCGATGGTGCAGTGGCCCTTCTGAAGGCGGGCGATGTGGTTGGACTTGATGTCGGCGATGAGGCAGTCGATGACCTGCTCCAGGGGCTCCACCTGCTTGGCAAGGCTCAGGTTGTCCTCGGAGAAGGCCCGGGTGGTGATGTCCAGGATCTCCTTGAGGGCCGCGGTGAGGGTCCGCAGCTCATCCTCCGCCTGCGGGGAGAAGTGGATATCCTTCTCGTGGATCTCCTCCGCCGCCTTCCACAGGTTCACGGCATGGTCGCCGATGCGCTCGAAGTCGCCGATGGTGTGCAGCTGCTTGGACACCTTCCGGCTGTCGGTGTCGGACAGGGCCTTGCTGCTCAGCTGCACCAGGGCGGTGCCCAGCTTGTCCTCGTAGAGGTCCAGCTTGTCCTCGTTGACCTTCACCTCGTCGGCCACCTCCTGGTCATAGACATCCAGCAGGGAGATGGCCTTGACGATGGTCTCCTTGGCGATCTTCGCCATCTCAATGGTCTTGCTGTTGCACTCGGCAATGGCCACAGAGGGGGTGGCCAGCAGGCGGGAGTCCACGAAGGTGAACTTCTGCTCGCCGGCGGTGTCCGGGATCACGATGTTGGCGATCCGCACCAGCTGCCTGGAGAAGGGCAGGAGCATGATGGTGGTGGCGATATTGAAGATGCTGTGGACCATGGCGATGCCCACCGGGTCGATGACCCAGTCCATAAAGACAAAGTGGAGGAACAGATCCGCGCCGAAAAACAGCGCCAGGAACACCAGGGTGCCGATGAGGTTGAAGGAGATATGGACCACCGCCACCCGCCGGGCGTTGCGGTTGACGCCGATACTGGAGAGCAGGGCGGTGACACAGGTGCCGATATTCTGGCCCATGATGATGGGCAG
>CALWYI010000054.1 GCA_944385715.1 uncultured Oscillospiraceae bacterium
TACGAGTCCAAGCTGGTGGGCTACCCCAAGCCCTTCAAGAACAAGGTCCGCACCTTCTGCCAGAACCCCGGCGGCTTCGTCAGCCAGGAGAACTATGACAACGACCTGGCGGTGGTCAACGGCCACAGCTACAAGGAGCTCAAAAGCGACAACACCAACCTGGCTATCCTCTGCAGCCACAACTTCTCCTACCCCTTCAACCAGCCCATCGCCTACGCCCAGAAGGTGGGAGAGCTGACCAACATGCTGGGGGCGGGCCACATCCTGGTCCAGCGCTTCGGCGACATTCTGGACGGCAAGCGGACGTGGCCCAAGGAGCTGGCCTACTCCAACCTGCGGCCCACCCTGCCCGACGCGGTGGCGGGGGACATCACCGCCGCCATGCCCTACCGCTCCATGATCAACATCATCAACTTCATCCAGGCCATGGACCAGGTGGTGCCCGGCTTTGCCGCCACGGAGACCCTGCTCTACTCCCCGGAGCTCAAGTTCTACTCCAACCGGGTGAAAATGGACGAACACTTCAACACCAACGTCAAAGGTCTCCACTGTCTGGGTGACTCCAGCGGCTGGACCCGGGGACTGATGATGGCCTCCGTCATGGGCGTCCTTATGGGCCGGGAGCTGGCGGAGGAGGAGCTGGCCCGCCGCTGAGGGAGCTGCCCCTGCCTGCGCGCTGTGTGGAAAAAACAACATGATCCCCGGAAAAGCTCTGCTTTTCCGGGGATCTTTGCGTGTACTGCGGATTACGCCTTGTGCTGGAGCAGCCGGTAGGCGTCGGCAATAATGGATACGCATGCCTCCACCCCCAGCCGTCCGCTGTCCAGGCACAGGTCGTAATTGCGGGCGTCGCCCCACTTCTGCTCGGTGTAGAACCGGTAGTGGTGGGCCCGGGCCTTGTCCCGCCGGGTGAGAATGGTGGCGGCCTTCTCACGGTCCAGACCGTGCTCCGCGATGGAGCGTTCGATCTTATAGGGCATGTCGGAGTGGATGAACACGTTCAGCGTGGGGAATTTTCCTGCCAGCACGTGGTCGGCGCAGCGGCCCACAATGACGCAGGGCCCCTTGGCCGCCTCCTCCAGCAGGATCTCCGACTGTACATTGTGCAGTTGGTCCGTCAGGGCGCTGCCGGTCCTGGCGCTGCTGTCAAAGCGGGTGCCGTAGCCGATGATATGGCCCAGGGCGCCGCCGTGAAAATATTCCCCGTGGGAGCGGATGAACTCCGGCGACAGCTTGGTCTTGGCCGCTACCAGCTCCACGATCTCCTTGTCGTAAAAGGCCAGCTCCAGCCGCTGGGCCACCAGCTTGCCGATGGTGTGGCCGCCGCTGCCGCACTGGCGGCCGATAGTGATCACATAATTTGCCATAGACACCCTCCCTGCTTCATTGTGTGAGACCGCTTCCATTGTATGCCTGCTATGCGTAATTGTATCATAAAGAGCGGCTCGGGTAAAGAAAATTTGCGGCGGAAGCGGAGAGAACGGAAAAGCTGAGCCGGAACGCATTCGCTGGCATTGATTTTGCAGAAGTACCGGATTGCGGACGCTGAGAGGTCTGTGTTATACTGACGGGGCAGAGAGGAAAGGAGGAGGAAACATGCCCCGCACGCTTTGGACGAGAAATTTCACCATTATCACCCTGGGCACAGTCATCAGTGCCATCGGCGGCGTGGCCATGAGCTTCGCTTTGAGCTTTGTGGTCTTTGACAACACCGGCAGCACCCTCCTCATGGGACTGTTCAGCGCGGCGTCCCTGCTGCCCCACACGCTGATCCCGGTGCTGGCGGCCCCCTATCTGGACAATTTCCGGCGCAAGCCGGTGATCGTGGGGCTGGACTATTTCAATGGCTGCGTCTATCTTCTCATGGGCGTCTACCTCCTGTCCCACAGCTTTCAGATGGGGGTGTACCTGGCCTTTTCCCTCCTGGTCAACACCACGGGAGCCGTCTATCAGCTGGCCTACAGCAGCCTCTATCCCAACCTGATCCCCCAGGGCTTTGCCCAGAAGGGCTACACGGTCTCCGGTATGCTCTACCCCACGGTCATCATGGTGATGACCCCGGTGGCCAGTGTGCTGTACACCAGCTACGGCCTGCCGGTGATCTGTCTGGGGGAGGGGGTGCTCCTGGTGCTGGCCGCCACGGTGGAGACCCAGATCCGGGTGGAGGAGACCGTGGCCCGGGGCGGGCGGTTCTCCTTCCGGGATTATGCGGCGGATTTCCGGGAGGGGTTCCGCTACCTGAGCCGGGAAAAGGGCCTCATCCGGATCTATACCTATATGCCCCTGAGCCAGGGGCTGTCCACCGGCACCGCCAATCTGGTCACCGCCTATTTCCGCACCACGCCGGGACTGGATATGACCATGTACGCCTTTTTCACCACAGTGGAGTTTATCGGCCGGACGCTGGGCGGCCTGGTCCACTACCGCGTTCCCATCCCTCCGAAAAAGCGGTTCTCCCTGGCCTACCTGGTCTACCAGACCTACAGCGCCATGGACGCGCTGCTGCTGTGGACGCCCTATCCCGTGATGCTGGCCAACCGGGCGCTGTGCGGCTTCCTGGGCATCAACAGTGCCACCCTGCGGGAGAGCAGCGTCCAGAGCTACCTGCCCGACAACATGCGGGCCAAAGTGAACGCGGTGTTCAACGCCCTGATGTCCCTCTCCTCCCTGGTGTTCTCCCTGGGGGTGGGCGCTCTGGGGGAGGTCATGGACTACCGGCGGGCCATGACCCTTCTGAATCTGCTCCTGATAGCGGTGTGCTGGCTGGTGGTGTGGCGGGGCAGGGAGGACGTGAAGGCCATTTACAATCAGGCGGTCTGAGCGGGTATTTTTCTAACAGTGAGAAAGCGGGGGCGCGGTGCGCCCTTGCCTTTTTTACGCCGCTGTGGTATGCTATGCCGAGAAAAATCGGGAGGTATCCTTACTTATGCGGATGCGGAAGAAGAAAAACCTGATCCCCCGGATGGAGAAGTGTGCCGCCGTCCATGTCCGGGACGGCTTCGCTTTGAAGGGGAAGTGGCGGGAGACGCTGATGCCCTCGGCGGCGGAGCTGCGGGTAGAGCTGGGCTGCGGCAAGGGCCGCTTCACCGTGGAGACGGCCCGGCAGCACCCGGAGATCCTGTTCATCGCCATCGAGAAGGTGCCCGACGCCATGGTCATCGCCATGGAGCGGGCGGCGGCCCTGGAGCTGAAGAACGTGTTCTTTGTGGTGGGGGATGCGGCGCTGGTGCCGGACTACTTCGCCCCCGGCGAGGTGGACCTCATCTATATCAACTTCTGCGACCCCTGGCCCCCCAAGGGACAGGCCAAGCGCCGGCTGACCCAACGCGGCTTCCTTACCTCCTACCGGAAGGTGCTGAAAACCGGCGGGGAGATCCACTTCAAAACCGACAACGGCCCCCTCTTCCAGTTCTCCCTGGAGGAGTTCCCCGCCGCGGGCTACGCCCTCAGCCAGGTGACCCATAACCTCCATGAAAAGGGCCCCCAGGGGGTCATGACGGACTATGAGGCCAAATTCTACGCCGAGGGGCTGCCCATCAACCGCTGCGTGGGCACTGTGCTGCCCATGGACCCTTCGGAGGAGGAGACGGCACGGGAAAGGATTATATAAAAACCGTCGAAAAAAGGGCGATATAGCAGTTGACAATATTTTTTCAACATGATATCATACGAAATGCCCGTTTGCGGGCCGGCACAATGACCGGTCCGCAGACGGCGTTTTTGGGTTTTTGCGGCGGCACTGTCCGTCGGCGAAAGAGATAAAACAGGGTGTGTGAGACCCGGATAGGAGCGCGAATGGAAGAGAAAAACGTACAGGAAACACAGGTCCAGGAGAACAAGATGGGCGTCCTGCCGGTGAACCGGCTGCTGATCTCCATGTCGGTGCCCATCATGATCTCCATGCTGGTCCAGGCGCTGTACAACGTGGTGGACAGCATCTTCGTGGCCAAGCTCAGTGAGAACGCCCTCAACGCGGTGTCCCTGGCTTTCCCGGTGCAGAACCTGATGATCGCGGTGGCCACCGGCACCGGCGTGGGCATCAACGCCCTGCTCTCCAAGAGCCTGGGGGAGAAGAACTTCAAGCGGGCCAACCTGGCGGCGTCCAACGGTGTGTTTCTGGCGGCCTGCAGCTATATCGCCTTCGCTCTGCTGGGTCTCTTCTTCTCCCGGACCTTTTTCACCGTCCAGACGGACGTGGCGGAGATCGTGGAGGGGGGCACCCAGTATGTGGCCATCTGTTCCATCTGCTCCTTCGGCATGTTTTTCCAGATCACCTACGAGCGCCTGCTCCAGTCCACGGGCAAGACCATCTACACCATGTTCACCCAGGGCCTGGGCGCGGTGATCAATATCATCTTCGACCCCATCTTCATCTTTGTCCTGGATATGGGCGTGGCCGGCGCCGCCGTGGCCACGGTGATGGGGCAGATCGTGGCGGCCATCCTGGCCATTATCCTCAACAGCCGGAAGAACCACGAGATCACCCTTCGGTTCCGCGGTTTCCGCCCCAGCGGGAAGATCATCGGCATCATTTACGCGGTGGGCGTGCCCTCCATCATTATGGCGGCCATCGGCTCGGTGATGACCTTCGGCATGAACCAGATCCTCATCAGCTTCACCACCACCGCCACCGCCGTGCTGGGCGTATATTTCAAGCTCCAGAGCTTCATCTTCATGCCGGTATTCGGTCTCAACAACGGCATGGTGCCCATTGTGGCCTACAACTTCGGCGCCCGGAAGCCGGACCGCATGATGCGGGCCATGAAGCTGGGCGTACTGTACGCCACGACGATCATGGTGGTGGGCTTTGCCATCTTCCAGGTGGGCACCGCGGTGCTGCTGGGCTTTTTCGAGGCGTCGGACTACATGCTGGAGATCGGCGTGCCCGCCCTGCGGATCATCAGCATCAGCTTCCTGTTCGCGGGCTTCTGCATCATCTCCTCCTCGTTTTTCCAGGCCCTGGGCCACGGCGTGCTGAGCCTCATCGTGTCCCTGGTCCGCCAGCTGGTGGTGCTGCTGCCGGTGGCATGGCTGCTGTCCCTGAGCGGAGAACTGACGCTGGTCTGGTGGTCCTTCCCCTTCGCGGAGCTGTTCTCCGTGGCCCTTTGTATCTTCTTCCACCGCTATGTGTACCGGCGGGAGGTCCGCCCCATGATGGGCAAATAAGCGCGCTCTTTGAGTAGAGCACCCGGAGACGATACCGTCTCCGGGTGCTCTGTTCGTTCTGGCGGGAACATTGGAAAAAGAATGAGAAACAAAAATCCCGGGGAATCCGTCTATGCATTGTAACCAAAATGTTTATCTTTTGTTAAGGGAAATGACCTTTACTTTCTTGGAGTTTGCGCCTATAATGATATGCTGAAAATGCCGCAGGAGGACGTTTTTAAGCGAGATGTTCTCCGGATGTGAGCGGAAGCGGCCGCGGTCACAAAGAGAAAAGGAGAGGTGATTTCTGTGCCCGATCATCTCTATAAAAGCGCAGCCGACGAGGATGCGAACATACCCAGGCGGGGAGGCCGCCACGCCGCGCCGCCGGCCCGCCGGGGGCGAAGGCGCAGAGGGGGCGGAGCAGCTTTTCTGCTGGTGCTACTGTTCCTGGCCCTGGGGTTTGCCGCGGGGCTGTTCCTGCCCAGGCTGTGGGAGGCCAGCCGCCCGGAGGTGACGCCCATCCCGCCCTCGGGAACGCCGGTGGACCAGACCTGCCTCACGGTGGACACCCTGCCGCCGGAGGCCTTTGTCACCAAGATCGCGGGGAGCTCCTCCGTGACGGTGACCTTTGCCGAAACGCCGGACTTCACCGCCCCCGGTACCCAGGAGGTGGCCTTGCTGCTCACCGATGAGGACGGGAATGCCACGGAGCTTACCGCCTCCCTGACGGTGATTCAGGACACCACGCCGCCGGTGATCTCCGGCGTGACGGACCAGGAGATCCTCCTGGGGGAGACGGTGGCCTATAAGAAGGGGGTCACCGTCACCGACGACTACGACGAGGACGTGGAGCTGGAGGTGGACTCCAGCCAGGTGAACCCCACGGTGGCGGGGGACTATCTGGTGACCTACCGGGCCACGGACCGCTCCGGCAATACCGCCGAGGTCACCGCCTACTTCTCCTTTACCCAGCCCTCGGAGTACACGGAGCTTGCCCTGGAGAAGGCCCGGGAGGTGCTGGACAAGATTACCACCGAGGACATGACCCAGACGGAGGTGGCCAAGGCCATCTACGACTGGTGCCGGGCCAATATCGCCTACACCGCCCACACGGACAAGGGGGACTGGCAGAAGGCCGCCGTCCAGGGCTTCACCCAGCGCAGCGGCGACTGCTACGTCTACTTCGCCACCGCCAAGGCCATGTTCGAGGCGGCGGGAATTCCCAACATCGACGTGGAGAAGATCTATGTGGAGGGCCGGGCCATGCACTACTGGAGCCTCATCGACTGCGGCGGCGGCTGGTACCACTTCGACGCCACCCCCCGGGTAGGGGAGGGGGACGACTTCTTCATGGTCACCGACGCCTACCTGGAGGCCTACTCCAAGGCCCACTACAACAGCCACGAGTTTGACCACTCCCTCTATCCGGCCACGCCGGAGGAGTGATCCGCCCACGTCCGCGCAGAAGGAGATATGCCTATGATGACAAACCTGCTGACCTACCTGGAGGAGACGGTGGTCCGCCTGCCGGACAAGACCGCCTACTCCGACGGCACCGATTCCCTGACTTTTCGTGAGGTCTACGACCAGGCCCGCGCCCTGGGCACCGCCCTCAGCCGGGAGGGAAATTACCGGGAGCCGGTGGTGGTGTTCATGGGCCGCCACCCCAGAACGGTGACGGCGTTTCTGGGCGTCCTCTACGCCGGGTGCCACTATGTGCCCCTGGATGAGGAGATGCCCCGCCACCGCATCGAGCTGATCTTCCAGAGCCTGAACCCCCGCTGTGCGGTGTGTGACGAAAAGACGGCGGAGATCCTGGAGGGATTTGGATGGTCCGGCCGGGTGTTCCTCTACGCCGAGGCCGCCGCCGGGGAGATCGACGAGGCGGCGCTGGCCGCCATCCGGGACAGGGCCCTGGACATCGACCCCGCCTACATCGTCTTTACCTCCGGCTCCACCGGGGTGCCCAAGGGGGTGGCCGCCTGCCACCGCTCCGTTATCGACTACATCGAGAACCTCTCCGCCGTGCTGGGCTTCAACGAGAACACCGTGTTCGGCAACCAGACGCCCCTGTACTTTGACGCCTGCCTCAAGGAGATCTACCCCACCCTGAAGTTCGGCGCCACCGCCTACCTCATCCCCAAGCAGCTGTTCATGCTGCCGGTGAAGCTGGTGGAGTACCTCAATGAATATCATATCAACACCATCTGCTGGGTGGTGTCCGCCATGACCATCGTCTCCGGTCTGGGGGCCTTTCAGCAGGTGCGGCCCCAGTACCTGCACACCGTGGCCTTCGGCAGCGAGGTGTTCCCCATCAAGCAGTTCCGCCTCTGGCGGGAGGTGCTGCCGGACGCCCGCTTTATCAATCTCTACGGCCCCACCGAGGCCACCGGCATGAGCTGCTACTACGAGGTGAAGCGGGACTTCGCCCTGGACGAGGCCATCCCCATCGGCCGCCCCTTCCACAACACGGAGATCCTGCTGTTGGATGAGAACGACAAGCCGGCGGCCCCCGGGGAGGTGGGGGAGATCTGCATCCGGGGCACCGGCGTGACCCTGGGCTACTACAACGACCCCCAGCGGACGGCGGAGGCCTTTGTCCAGAACCCGCTGAACCGCGCCTACCCGGAGCTGATCTACCGCACCGGGGACCTGGCCCGGTACAACGAGGAGGGGGAGTTGGTGTTCCTCTCCCGGAAGGACTACCAGATCAAGCACATGGGCCACCGCATCGAGCTGGGGGAGATCGAGCTCATCGCCAACATGATGCCCCAGGTGAGCCAGTGCTGCTGCGTCTTTGACGACGTGAAAAAGAAGATCACCCTCTTCTATGTGGGCGGGGCCGAGGCCTCCGAGGTGGTGGCCTACACCAAGGAGAAACTGCCGAGGTACATGGTGCCCAACAGCGTCCGCCGCCTGGAGCGGCTGCCCCAGACCCCCAACGGAAAGATCGACCGCAAGCGCCTGAAGGAAGAGGCCCTTGCCCGCTGAACAGGAAAGGAGAACAATCATGACCTTTGATGAGCTGCTGGAGATCCTCAATGATCTGCACCCCGAGGTGGATTTCACCACCGAGACGGGCCTTATTGACAACAAGGTGCTGG
Organism: uncultured Oscillospiraceae bacterium; assembly: GCA_944385715.1. GTDB lineage: Bacteria > Bacillota > Clostridia > Oscillospirales > Oscillospiraceae > Pelethomonas. The sequence continues at coordinate 8,253 of CALWYI010000054.1, forward strand.
ATTCCTTCGATATCGTCAGCATCGTCACCGAGATCAGCGCAAATTTCGACGTGTCCATCCCCGCCGGGGAGATCATCCCGGAGAACTTCAACTCCGCCCAGGCCCTCTTCGAGCTGGTGGAACGCCTGTCCGACGAGGACTGAGCCCCCGCCTGTGAGGCGGAATTCTGACAAGGACTGTTGAAACGACATGCTGTTTACCTCATTTGGGTTTATCCTGTTCCTGGCCATCCTGTTTCCGCTGTACTATCTGGTGCCCAGGCGGTTCCAGTGGATGCTGCTGCTGGCGGCCAGCTACGTTTTCTACACCTTTGCCGGGTGGGGGTGCCTCATCTTTATCGCCGTCACCACGGCGACCTGCTGGTACGCCGCTCTCCGGATGGACCGGCTCCAGAAGCGGCAGAGCGCCTATCTGAAGGCCCGGAAGGAGGCCCTCTCCTCCGAGGAGAAGAAGGCCTATAAGGCCCGGGTGAAAAAGAAGAAGCTGGGCTGGTTCCTGGCGGCGCTGCTGCTGAACTTCGGTATCCTGGCGGTGCTCAAGTACACCAACTTCGCCATCGTCAATCTCAACGCCATCTCCGCCCTCTTCGGCGGCGGCCAGCTCCAGCTGGTGGACCTGCTGCTGCCCATGGGCATCTCCTTCTACACCTTCCAGACCATCGGCTATGTGATCGATATCTACCGGGGCAAGTATCCCCCCCAGGAGAGCCTGCCCCGGTTCGCCCTGTTTGTCTCCTTCTTCCCCCAGCTGGTCCAGGGCCCCATCAGCCGCTACGACGACCTGGCCCCCCATCTGCTGGGGGAGCACCCCTTTGACCGCCGGACCGTGTCCTTCGGTCTCCAGCGGGTCCTCTGGGGCTACTTCAAGAAGATGGTGGTGGCGGACCGGCTCCTCACCGCCGTGACCGCCATCATCGGCGCGCCGGAGACCTACGACGGCGTCTTCGTCCTCATCGGCATGTTCCTCTACGCCCTGGAGCTGTACGCCGACTTCACCGGCGGCATCGATATCACCATCGGCATCGCCAACACCCTGGGGGTGCCGGTGAAGGAGAACTTCATCCGCCCCTACTTCTCCAAGAACATCGAGGAGTACTGGCGGCGCTGGCACATCACCATGGGCACCTGGTTTCGGGACTACATCTTCTACCCGGTGTCGGTGTCAAAGCCCATGCTGGCCATCTCGAAGAAGTCCCGTTCCCTTATGGGGCCGGAGCTGGGGAAGCGGGTGCCGGTGTATCTCGCCACCCTCATCACCTGGTTTGCCACCGGTATCTGGCACGGGGCCAGCTGGAACTTCATTGTCTGGGGCCTTCTCAACGGCGTGGTCATCATCCTCTCCCAGGAGTGCGCCCCGCTGTACCGCCGCTTCCATGAGCGCTTTCCCCGGGTGGGGGCCACCTTCGGCTGGCGGCTGTTCCAGGTGGTGCGGACCTTCTGGCTCATGAGCGCTTTGCGGAGCCTGGACTGCTACCGGGACGTGCCTCTCACCTTCTCCATGGTGGGGACCATCTTTACCCGGTTCTCCCTCACGCCCCTGTGGGACGGCTCCCTGCTGGAGCTGGGCCTGGGGACGGGGGACTGGGTCGTGGCGGGCATGGGGTGCCTCCTGATGCTGGGCGTGAGCCTTAGGCAGCGGCGGGGCAGCGTCCGGGAGCAGCTGGAGCGCGCTCCGGCGGCGGCCCGGTACGCCGCGGCCTTCGGCCTCACCTTCGCGGTGCTGGTATTCGGGGCCTACGGCGTGGGCTATGATGCCAGCCAGTTCATCTATAATCAATTCTGACAAGGAGCATCCATGAAACGTATCTGCAAATGGGGTGGGATCGCCCTGATCTGGATCGGGGCCTTTTTCCTCCTCCAGGCGCTGCTGGTGCCCAAATACATGGACGGCATCCCTGACGGGGCCCTGGTGCGGGAGTACTACCGGGAGACTACGGATCACGATGTGATTTTCGTGGGGGACTGCGAGGTCTACGAGAACTTCTCCCCCATCACCCTCTGGGAGAACTACGGCATCACCAGCTATGTCCGGGGCAGTCCCCAGCAGCTGATCTGGCACTCCTACTACACCCTCAAGGACACTCTGGAGCGGGAGACGCCCCAGGCGGTGGTGTTCAACGTGCTGTCCCTGCAGTACGACGAGCCCCAGAGCGAGGCCTACAACCGCATGGCCCTGGACGATCTGCCCCTGTCGGTGAACAAGATCCAGGCGGTGCTGGCCTCCCGGATGGAGGATGAGACCCTCCTCAGCTATATCTTCCCCTTCTTCCGCTACCACAGCCGCTGGAGCGAGCTGACGGCGTCGGATTTCCGCTACATCTTCCACCAGGATACCCTCAGTCATAACGGCTTTCTCATGCGGGCGGACGTGCGGCCGGTGGACACCATCCCGGAGCCCAGGAAGCTGGCCAACTACCAGTTCTCCGATATCTGCTACGAGTACCTGGACAAGATCCGCCTTCTCTGTGAGGAGAAGGGGGTGCAGCTGATCCTCATCAAGGCCCCCAGCCTCTACCCCCACTGGTACGATGAGTGGGACCAGCAGATGGTGGACTATGCCGCGGAGTACGGCCTGACCTATATCAACTTCCTGGACCATATCGACGACATCGGCCTGGATTTTTCCACTGATACCTATGACCAGGGGCTCCACCTGAACCTGAGCGGAGCGGAGAAGCTGTCCGACTATTTCGGGCAGATCCTCCGGGACGCGGGGGTAGCGGACCGACGGGATGACGAGGCCCTCTCTGCCGTCTGGACGGAGAAGTGTCAGGTTTACCACGCCCAAGCGGAAGCCCAGTACGCGGAACTGGCGGAGAAGGGATACCTGACCCGGGCCACCACGCCCGGCAGCCAGGTGCCTGCAGAGGAATAAAAGCAACCGAGAAGCGACCAAGTAAAGGAGAATCGACCATGAAACACAACCACTACAAGCTCTTTGCCCTGCTGCTGGCCCTGTGCCTCGTCCTGCTGGCGGGCTGCGGCGGCAATGCCGGCAACAACAGCCAGGACAACAGCGGAGCCGCCTCCGGCGGCCAGAGCCAGAACAGCGGCGGCGATGCCGGTGAGAGCGGCGGCGACGCCCAGGAGGCCACCGCCTTCATCTTTACCAGCAACGGCGTGGAGATCAGGATGAACGCCGAGGCGGACCCCATCGTGGAGGCCCTGGGGGAGCC
>CALWYI010000055.1 GCA_944385715.1 uncultured Oscillospiraceae bacterium
GAGCATCCGCTCGGTCATGTCGTAGTCGGAGATGACGCCCTCCCGCAGGGGACGGATGGCCACGATGTTGCCGGGGGTGCGGCCCAGCATCTGGCGGGCCTCCTCGCCCACCTTCAGAAGCTTGCCGGTGTTCTTGTCCATGGCTACCACGGAGGGCTCGTTGAGGACGATGCCCTTGCCCTTGACGTATACCAGTACGGAGGCGGTACCCAGGTCGATACCGATATCTTTTGCGAATGTGAACATAGCTGCCTTCCACCTCGTAATTCTCTGTTGGTCTATTGTTAGCAGGAAAACCTGCTGATACTCTAAAAAATCATTATACCGGCAGGACCAAAAATTTGCAAGCGACAACTGGAACTTTTTCCCACAAATTTAGCCCCATCTTTGGGCAAAAACCTGTGCCGGACGCAAATGAACGGGGCTGTAGGGGCTAAGGGGCCTGTTTCCCGGACCCGGCCAGGACAGCGCACACCACGCTGGCCGCCCCCGCCTCCATGAGGCACCGGGCGCAGGCGGCCATGGTGCTGCCGGTGGTGAGTACGTCGTCCACGAGGAGGAACCGCCTGCCCCGCACCTCCTCCGGGCGGGGCACGATGTACGCGTCCGCCACGTTGGCCCTGCGTTCCGCCGCTGTTTTGACGGAGGACTGGGGCCGATTGTTCCGTATTTTCCGCAGGGTCGGCACCGCCGACACGCCCCAGAGCTTTCCCGCCTCCTCCGCCAGGAGCCTCGCCTGGTCGTAGCCCCGGCGGTAGTTGCGCCAGAGGTTCACCGGCACGAAGGTGACGGTGTCAAAGCCGCCGGGGAACTGCTCCGCCGCCGCCCGGGCCAGATACCGGGCAAAGACTCTGGCCCGCTGGGGGTGGTCGTGGAATTTGAGGGCCAGGACGCCCTGGCGGACCATGGCCTCGTACCGCAGGGCCACCGCGCAGGGGAAGCCGCCCACCGTCCGCAGCTCCCCCTTGCCGGAGGGGTAGGGGAGGGAGGCGCGGCAGGCGGGACACAGCCCGTCATCTCTATGGCCCGGCGGCGGGCCGCCCGGAACGTCCGGCGGTGTACCGGCGGCGCCGGTGGCGCTGTCGGAGTCGATCAGCGCGCCGCAGAAGGCGCACTTGGGAGGGAACAGTAGGTTCAATATGGCTTCTCCGGCGGACATAATTTCACCCCAATTCCTTTTTTCTTTTCGAAGGCTCCCGGGGCTCCCCGCCCCGGAGGGCTGATTCGCCCATCGCCGGGTGGGCGGGAACGAAACCGGGGCTACGCGCCCCCGGACCCGGTGCTGGCTATTGGGGCCTCCTCGGCCCCAAACCCCGGGTCACTTTTTCCTCGGCGAAAAAGTGACCAAAACGCCGCCGGGGACACCCCGGACCCCGCTTTTGCCCAATCGGACGCTCCTGGATTTGATACCCGGTTGCCACCGAATCACCAGCCCCTTCGGGCATCTGATCTCCGCCGGGTTTCTCATCCGGCTTCGGCTGACGCCCTGTTAAAGAGGTAGATTCATCTCGGGTGCTTGGCCGGGTCAGTCCTTCTTGCGGGGATAGGGTTTCTTTTCGTCGGTCAGGCCGGCCAGATAGTCCATGCTGGTATCCAGGGCTAAAGCGATGCGCTTGAGCTGCTCGAAGGTGTAGTACCGCTTGCCCCTCTCCAGCTTGGAGTAGTCGCTCTGGTCGATCCCCGTCAGCATCTGCATTTTTGTTTGGGTATAACCCCGCTCTTTTCGGAGTTCCTGTAGTCTTGTCATGCTCTCAGCCCTTTTTCCGGGGATAAGGTTTGATTTCGTCCGTCAGCTCAAGAATATAATCCACACTGGTGTCGAAAAAGAGAGCTAGCTTTTTCAGCGTGTCCAACGGGATATTCAGATTGCCGCGCTCGTAATCGGAATATGTGCTTTGGTGTACTTGCAAAAGCTCAGCCATATCAGTCTGCGTCAAATCTCTATCTTCCCGCAAACCGCGCAGTCGTTCTATCATCGAGATCACCTCGCTGATAGTATGCAATATGGGTATATCCCATACGTCTAAAAATGGGAATATCCCATAAAATCAAAAAAAGAGCCGCATTTGGCTCTTAATCATTGCAGTTCTTATTAGAAAAATCAGATGAATCTATCCCTTTAACAGGGCGACAGCCGAAGCTGGACAAGCAACCCGGCGGAGATCAGATGCCAAAGAAAGGTATTTCAGTGGCTGCGCAGTATCAAACCTGATTGAGACCGATTGGATAAAAAAGGGGGTCTGGGGTCTCCCCAGCGCCTTTTCGGTTCACTTTTGGGCGTCCAAAAGTGAACCCGGGGTTTGGGGCCGGGGAGGCCCCAATAGCTAGCACCGTGGCGGGGCATGCCCGCTGCGTTCCCGCCCGCCCGGCGGCAGGCGCATCAGCCCTGCATCGGCCGGATGCGTCCGCCTGGCCGGTGCGAGGCAGGAGGAGGCGACGCCTCATGCGTCGCCTCCCTTTTTCAGCCTCCACCGGAGGCCGGAATACCTTCTCTGTTGGCGGTCATTTTCCGCCATGCGGGCCAGGGCGCCGTCGTCGCCCACCACCACCAGCAGCTCCCGGGCCCGGGTGAGGCCGGTGTACAGCACCCCCCGGACCATCAGCGCCGGGGCGGCGGGCAGCGCCACCAGCACCACCGCCTTGTACTCGCTGCCCTGGGCCTTATGTACCGTCACCGCGTAGGCCAGCTCCAGCTCCGCGAGCATGTCCGTGGTGTAGGTGGCCACGCGGTCGTCGAAGCGGACGGTGAGAAGCTCGCCGGAGGGGTCGATCTCCTCCACCTGGCCCACATCGCCGTTGAACATGGCGCTGCCGGTGACGCCGTCGTCCCGGACCCACAGCACGTCGTAGTTGTTCCTGATCTGCATCACCCGGTCGCCCACCCGGAACACCACCTCTCCCCATACCTTCTGCCGCTTGTCCGGGGCGGGAGGATTGAGGGCCGCCTGGAGGGCCCGGTTCAACGCGGCGGTACCCCAGGCGCCCTTCCTCGTGGGGCAGAGGACCTGGATCTGCTGGGGCTCCACCCCCATGTTCCTGGGGAGCCGGTCCCGGCACAGCTCCACCACCAGCTCCACCGCCGCCTGGGGGTCCCGGCGGCGGAGGAAGAAGAAGTCGCTGTCGCTGAGGTTCTTGAGGGGCGGCAGGCTGCCGCCGTTCACCGCGTGGGCCGCCCGGATGATGGCGCTGGACTGGGCCTGCCGGAAGATCTCCGTCAGGGCCACCACGGGGATCCGTCCGCTGCGGATGAGATCGGAAAATACATTTCCCGGTCCCACCGAGGGCAGCTGGTCCGGGTCGCCCACCATGATAAGGCGGCAGTCGGGCCGGAGGGCGGAGAGGAGGGCGTCCATCAGGGGCAGGTCCACCATGCTCATCTCGTCCACGATCACCGCCCCGGCCTCCAGGGGCTCCTTTTCATTTTTCTGGAAGGTCACCTCCCCGGTGTCCTCCCGCCAGGACATGCCCAGGCACCGGTGGATGGTCTGGGCCTCCCGTCCGCACAGCTCCCCCAGCCGCTTGGCCGCCCGGCCCGTGGGGGCCAGCAGCAGCGTGTCGCAGCCCAATTTGTCCAGCATGGCCACGATGGCCCGCACCGAGGTGGTCTTGCCGGTGCCGGGGCCGCCGGTGAGGAGCAGCATGCCCTCCTGGGCCGCCAGCTCCACCGCCCGCCGCTGGGCGGCGGCGTAGACGATGCCCTGCTCCTTCTGGATCTGGTCAATGATCCGGTCCACCCGGGGACAGCGGTCGCTCTCAAAGCGGAGCATCCGGTCCAGCCGCTCCGCTGCCCCCGCCTCCGCGCCGTGGAGACGGGTGAGGTAGCAGGCGGTGACCTTGGCCACCGGCTCCTGCCGGACGGCCCCCCGACCGATGAGATCGTCCAGGGCGATCTCCGCCGCGTCGGCGGGGCAGTCGATGAGCTGCACCGCCGCGGCGACGAGCTTCTCCCGGGGGAGGAACACGTGGCCGTTGTTCAGGTTGTAGGTCAGCTCAAAGAGCACCGCGGCCTCCACCCGGCGGCGGCTGTCCCCGGCCACCCCCATGGAGAGGGCGATCTCGTCCATGACGGCGAAGTCCACGCCGTAGAGCTCGTCCACCAGGAGGTAGGGGTTCTCCCGCAGAGCGTCCATGGCCCCCACGCCGTAGCGGCGGTAGAGGCGGAGGCCTAAGTGCAGCGGCAGGTCGTTGACGGCCAAAAAGTCCAGGAGCCGCCGCATACCGGTCTGGGCCCGGTAGCTCTCGCCGATCTCCATGGCCTTCCGGGCGGTGATGCCCTTGATCCGGGTGAGGAGCTCCGGCTCCTCCTCCAGGATCCGCAGGGTGTTCTCCCCGAAGCGCTGCACCAGCTTCTCCGCCGTGGCGGGGCCCACGCCCTTCACCACGCCGGAGGAGAGGTAGCTGAGGATGTCGGCCTCCGTGGCGGGCATGTGGCGCTCCACCTGTTGGGCCTGGAGCTGCTCGCCGTGGACGGGATGGGTCATCCACTGGCCGGTGACCACCAGGCTCTCGCCGGGGGCGGCGCAGGGGATGGTGCCCACCACGGTGACCACCTCGCCGTCGGTGGTCACCAGCCGGAGGACGGTGTAGCCGTTCTCTTCGTTCTGGAAGATGAGATTGAGGATGGTGCCGTCCACGGTGTACTGCTCGCTCATGCCGCCTGCTCCTTGGTAGTCTCGCCGGTTTTTGGGGCCCCGGCGGCGGGCCCTTACAGGGCGCTGTCCCTGCTTAGAATGTCCGGGATGTCCTCCCGGCTGCACAGCCGCACCCTTGGGTCGGCGGCCAGGATGGCGGCCCGCTGCCGGCCCTCGTCGCTCAGGCCGCAGTCCGCCAGCAGAATGCGGGAAAAACAGCCGGTTTCTCGGCCCAGGGCCCCGAGGCACCGGACCTGTTCCTCCAGGTGTGCCCCGTCCCCCCGGGCGGGGAGCAGGGCCATGGCCCCGGTCCCGGTCCCCCGGAGCCTCGGCCGGGAGAAGAAGAGGCCCCGGACCGCCCCCCACAGCAGGGAGGCAAGGCCGATGGCCGCCAGCAGGGCCAGAAGGCCGTCCTGCCAGAGATGCATAGTGTCCCTCCGTTTCCGCCGCCCCAGGCGGCTCAAAAAGATCGGCGTTACGCCAGTCTATGCGCCGGAGGGGCGGAGGGTTAAAAGAGACTGGCCACGCCGAAGGTGAGGGTACTGATGGCGACGCCCGCCACCAGCACCCCGGCGAAGATGGAGGGCAGGGCCTTCCGCAGGGGCATGTCCAGGAAGGCGGCGGCCAGAGCCCCGGTCCAGGCGCCGGTACCGGGGAGGGGAATGGCCACGAAGATGGCCAGACCCAGGTATTTGTACTTGGTCACCTTGCGGCCCTTGAGATGGGCCTTTTCCTCCAGCCTGGTGACCAGGTGGTTCAGCCGGGGCAGGTGGCGGCGCATCCACAGGAAGACGCGGCGGATGTATACCACGATAAAGGGCACCGGCAGCATGTTGCCAATGACGGCGGCCAGATAGGCCGCCCACACCGGCAGCCCCACGGTGACGCCGAAGGGGATGCCGCCCCGCAGCTCGATGACGGGGATCATGGACACCAGTACGGTGAAGCAGAACTCGCCGCTGAGGGTGTCGTTGAGCCATTGCAGGATTTCCATAGGGACCTCGTTTCTGTTTTCCCGCCTTCCACCGGCGGGGGACTTCTTTTCAGAGGATGGGTCCTCTGAATCTCCTTTTTTGTTTTCACTCTGCGGCGCCTCCGAAGCCAGCCGCTTCAGGCTTTGGCTCCCGGGGCCTCCCCGGCCCCGGACCCCGGGTGACTTTTTGTACGCACAAAAAGTCACCAAAAAAGCGCCGGGAGACCCGGACCCCCATTTTTTGTCCAATCGGTCAGTAGCAGGGGAGATACCGGGCAGCCACTGAAATACCTCTTTGCCACCGGCTCCCTCGTAATCGGCGCGGTGCTCTACCAACTTCGCCTGACGGCCCTCGGGCTGAGAGGTGTTGCTATTTTCTGGTGGGGGCTGGGTGCTTTCCATAGGCGCAGGCAGCTGAGCGCAGAAAATCAGATTCGCCTATCCCTTCAAAAGGCCGTCAGGCGCAGTTGGACGAGATACCCGCCACAGATCAGATACCAAAAAAACTGGTTCAGTGGCACCGCAGCGGCAAAGTTTGATGGCGTCCGATTGGGCAAAGCGGGGGCCGGGGTGTCCCCGGCGGCGTTTTGGTTACTTTGCCGCCGAGGGCAAAGTAACCCGTGCCGGGGCACGGAATATCCTCAAACAGCCTGGAAGGCTGATAAAGGTGCCTTCGGCGGCACCATCCACCGACAGCTTACCGCCGGGTAAGCATCTTCTTGAGATACTGCCCGGTATAGCTCGACCGGCACGCGGCCACCTCCTCGGGGGTGCCGGTGCAGACGATGGTGCCGCCGCCGTCGCCGCCCTCGGGGCCCAGGTCGATGATATAGTCGGCGCACTTGATGACGTCCAGGTTGTGCTCGATGACCACCACCGTGTTCCCCGCGTCCACCAGCCGCTGGAGGACCTTCAGAAGCTTCCCCACGTCGTCGGTGTGGAGGCCGGTGGTGGGCTCGTCCAGGATATAGATGGTCTGGCCGGTGGAGCGCTTGGAGAGCTCCGTGGCCAGCTTCACCCGCTGGGCCTCGCCGCCGGAGAGAGTGGTGGAGGCCTGGCCCACCTTCACATAGCCCAGGCCCACGTCGCAGAGGGTCTCCATCCGGGCGGCGATCTTGGGGATGGGCTTGAAGAAGGTCCTGGCCTCCTCGGCGGTCATCTCCAGCACCTCGTGGATGTTCTTGCCCTTGTAGCGGACCTCCAGGGTCTCCCGGTTGTACCGCTTGCCCTTGCACACCTCGCAGGGCACGTAGATGTCCGGCAGGAAGTGCATTTCGATCTTGAGAAGGCCGTCGCCGGCGCAGGCCTCGCAGCGGCCCCCCCGGGTGTTGAAGGAGAAGCGCCCGGCGTTGTAGCCCCGGGCCTTGGCCTCCGGGGTGGAGGCGAAGAGGTCCCGGATGTCGTTGAACACGCCGGTGTAGGTGGCGGGGTTGGACCGGGGGGTGCGGCCGATGGGGCTCTGGTCGATGTTGATGACCTTGTCCAGATACTCCTCCCCCTCGATGGCCCTGTGCTTGCCGGGGCGGCACTTCATGCGGTTTAAGTCCGCCCCCAGCCGCTTGAAGAGGATTTCGTTGACCAGGGAGCTCTTGCCGCTGCCGCTGACGCCGGTGACGCAGGTGAAGGTGCCTAAGGGGATGGACACGTCGATGTCCTTGAGGTTGTTCTCCGCCGCCCCCCGGATGGTGAGCATGTGGCCGTTGCCTGCGCGCCGCTGCTCCGGCACGGCGATGTATCGCCTGCCGGAGAGGTACTGGCCGGTGAGGGAGGCGGGATTGGCCATGATCTCCTCCGGGGTGCCGGCGGCCACGATCTGGCCGCCGTGGATGCCCGCCCCGGGGCCCACGTCGATGATATAGTCGGCCTCCCGCATGGTGTCCTCGTCGTGCTCCACCACCACCAGGGTGTTGCCCAGGTCCCGCAGCCGCTTGAGGGTGGCCAACAGCTTGTCGTTGTCCCGCTGGTGGAGGCCGATGGAGGGCTCGTCGAGAATGTAGAGGACCCCCATGAGGGAGGAGCCGATCTGGGTGGCCAGACGGATGCGCTGGCTCTCGCCGCCGGAGAGGGTGGCGGCGCTGCGGCTGAGGGTCAGATACGCAAGGCCCACGCTGCGCAGGAAGCCCAGCCGCTCCCGGATCTCCTTGAGGATCCGGTCGGCGATCATCATCTGGGTGTTGGTGAGGGTGAGGCCGTCCAGGAACTTCAGGGCCTGGTTCACCGGCATGGTGGTGAAGTCGTAGATGCTCATGCCGCCCACGGTGACCGCCAGGCTCTCCATCTTCAGCCGCCGGCCCTGGCACACCGGGCAGGGGCTCTGGCTCATGGTCTCCTCCAGCTCCCGGCGGACGCCGTCGCTCTGGGTCTCCTTGTACCGCCGCTCCAGGTTGTTGCAGATGCCCTCGAAGGGCTGGTGGAGGACCCCCTTGCCCCGGGGCTGGTCGTAGTGGAGCTCCAGATTCTCCCCTTTGGTGCCGTAGAGGATCACCTCCTTGACCTGCTTTGTCAGGTCCTTCCAGGGCTCGGTGAGCTGGAAGCGGTACTTCTTGGCCAGGGCCTCGAAGTACATCCGGGAGATGCCGTCGCCCCGGATGTTGCTCCAGCCGCTGGCGGTGATGGCCCCCTCCAGGATGGACTTGTCCTCGTCGGGCACCACCAGCATGGGGTCCACCTTCAGCTGGCTGCCCAGGCCCGTGCAGGCGGGACAGGCGCCGTAGGGGTTGTTGAAGGAGAACATCCGGGGGGTCAGCTCCTCGATGGATACGCCGCAGTCCTCGCAGGCGTAGTTCTGGCTGAAGAGGATGTCCCGGTCCTCCTGGAGCACGTTGCAGATGACGATGCCCCCCGCCAGGGCGGAGGCGGTCTCCACGCTGTCGGTGAGCCGCTGGCGGACGTCGGCGCGGATGATGATCCGGTCCACCACGATCTCGATGTTGTGCTTCTTGTTTTTCTCCAGGCGTATCTCCTCGGTGAGCTCGTAGAGATTGCCGTCCACCCGGACCCGGACGTAGCCGGACTTCCGGGCGTCCTCAAAGACCTTCTGGTACTCGCCCTTCCGGGCGCGGACCACCGGGGCCAGAATCTGGATGCGGCTGCCCTCCGGCAGCTCCAGGATCTGGTCAATGATCTGGTCGATGGTCTGCTGGCGGATCTCCTTGCCGCAGACGGGACAGTGGGGGGTGCCCACCCGGGCCCAGAGGAGGCGCAGGTAGTCGTAGATCTCCGTCACCGTGCCCACGGTGGAGCGGGGGTTCTTGCTGGTGGTCTTCTGGTCGATGGAGATGGCGGGGGAGAGGCCGTCGATGTAGTCCACGTCCGGCTTCTCCATCTGGCCGAGAAACATCCGGGCGTAGGAGGAGAGACTCTCTACATACCGCCGCTGGCCCTCGGCGTAGATGGTGTCGAAGGCGAGAGAGCTCTTTCCCGAGCCGGAGAGGCCGGTGACCACCACCAGCTTGTCCCGGGGGATCTCCACGTCCACATTCTTGAGGTTATTTTCCCGGGCGCCCTTGATGAAAATTTTATCCTGCATGGTGTAACCCATCCTTCTGCTCAGTGAGTCTCCCCGCCAATTGCACCGCGCCCCGGCAGAGGAGCTGCACGTTCTCCTCCTCCAGCACCGTGTCCCGGCGGGTATGGATCCGGCCCATATAGTAGCCGATCACCGGCGCTTTTTTCAGCGCCGCGATGCCCGCGCCCCGGCGGAACCGGGCCTGGTCCGAGGGGTAGAGGCCGAAGCCCCGGACGATCTCCACCGCCTTTTTCCCCGCCGGGAGGAAGCACGCCTCCAGCAGGGCCAGGGTGTCCGCCTCCCCCTTCAGGGCCTTGCCGGGGAAGAACTGGAGATAGTCCCCGTCCCCCACGCAGTCGAAGTTGAGGACCAGGGTGTCGGCCCTCACCCGGCGGTGGGCGGCGGTGAAGGCGGAGGAGCCGAAGAGGCCCTTCTCCTCGTTGTCAAACCACACGAAGCACACCGTGTCCCGGTATTCCGGGGGCAGCGCGGCGGCGATCTCCAGGAGGGTCGCTACGCCGCTGGTGTTGTCGTTGGCGGTGTGGCGGTTGGCCTTCCCCGCCAGGACCCACCAGACGCAGAAGGCCAGCACCGCGTACATGGCCAGCAGCACCGCCCACATGGGCGGGTCGAAGGCCAGCAAAACCGCTACCTCCACCACTATGGCCAGCACCAGTAGCAGCGCCACCAAAGCCAGTTGGTAGACGAGGTATGTCAGCAGATTCCGGGGGGTGATAAAGTTGGGAAAGGGGAGTACGGCGCAGGTGTCGTAGTGGGCAGTGAAGAGGACCTTGGCCCTCTCCGGGTCCCCGGCCACCACGTTGTGGTTCATCACCAGCACCCGGCCCGACTCCACCCGGGGGGCGTAGCCCAGCTTCTCCAGTTCTTCGCAGAGGAAGGTCCGGAAGGCCTCCTTCTGCTGTTTGGTTTTTCGTACCTCATAGGCGGTGAGGACCGTTTTTGCCGCTTCCGTCATAGGGGGTTCCTTTCTTTTTCTTTCGCTGCCGGCTGCCGCCGGCGGGGGCTTATCAGAGGAGGGGTCCTCTGAGTCTCCTTTTATCAGCCCTCCGGGCTGGGTATGCTCCGCAGGCCTACTTTTCCTTCGCGGGAAAAGTAGGCAAAAGCGCGCTGGGGAGACCCCAGACCCCCTCTTTTTGTCTAATCGGACACGATCAGGGGAGATACCCGGTTGCCACTGAATTTCCGCTGGGCCTCCGGCCTCCTCGTAATCGGTGCAGTGCGCTACGAACTTCGCCTGACGGCCCTCGGGCTGATAGGCACTTCTTGTCGTGTAAAATAGATCCATCTGTCCCTTCAAAAGGGCGACAGCCGAAGCCGGACGAGAAACCCGGCGGAGATCAGATACCCGAAGGATTCGGTAGTTCAGTGGCAACGCACTGGCAAAATCTGATGGTGTCCGATTGGGCCAAAGCGGGGGCCGGGGTGTCCCCGGCGGCGTTTTCACCCGCCCGCAGGCGGGCGCTTACGAGGCCAACCGCCGCTTAGCGGCGGCTCTTAGGTCGAGTGGGTCACTTTTTCGCCGAGGAAAAAGTGACCCGGGTCCGGGCCGCAAGGTGAATGCCGCCGCAGGCGGCAGAGAGGGCAGCCTGGGCTGGGGAGGCCCGGGAGCTAAAGTCCGAAGCAGCTGGCTTCGGAGGCACCGGAACTATCCGGCAATAATATCCGCCGCCTTCCCCCGGGCAAGGTCCATCAGCGCCTGGGGCGCCAGGGCCACCTGCCAGCCAATCTTCCCGGCGGAGACCATAATAACCTCATGCTCCAAGGCGGAGGCGTGGAATACTGTGGGGTAGAGCTTCTTCATGCCCACGGGGCTGCAGCCGCCTCGTACATAGCCGGTGAGGCCGTTGATCTCGCTGACATGGACCATGGCGATGGACTTCTCGCCCACCGCCTTGGCAGCCTTTTTCAGGTCCAGGCTCTCCTCCACCGGCACCACGAATACGTAGACGCCATTGCCGGCGCCCCGGGCCACCAGAGTCTTGAACACCGCCGCCGGGTCCTGGCCCAGGCTCCGGGCCACCGTGGCCCCGTCCACCGGCACGCCCTCCTCGTGGGGGTAGGTGTAGGCGGTGTAGGGGATCTTCTTCTGCTCCAGCGTCCGCATGACGTTGGTCTTTTCTTCCTTGTGCTTTGCCATGGGCAGTTACCTCGTTTCTGTT
>CALWYI010000056.1 GCA_944385715.1 uncultured Oscillospiraceae bacterium
GTCCTTCGGCTTGAAGAAGCCGGACATGATGCCCTTGCGCCGGGCGGGCTCCTCGTCCAGGGGGATGTCGATCTCCGGCCGGGCCGGAGCGGGTTCCCGCTTCTTCCGGGGCTGGGTCCTGGGGGCCTCCACCGGCTGGAAGAAGCCGTCGTCCCCCTCCTCGTCGTCCTCGTAGTCCTCCACCCGGTAGTCCAGCCGGTCCCGCTCCTTCCACATGCGGATCAGGGTGGAGAGCTTTACCTGGAAGGCCACCAGCAGCAGCACCAGGATCAGCAGGCAGAAGATGATCACCGACGCGGGCTTGCCCAGCACCGCCATGAAGCCGTGGGCGGTGCCGCCGGACAAAACGCCGCCGGAGAGGAGCTCCCGCCCCGTGCTCCAGAGCTTGGGCAGCAGGCCCTCCGTCGTCAGGTTCTGGCGGCAGAACAGCATGTGGCACAGCCCGCCGAAGAGGCAGGGCACCAGCAGGGCGCAGGCGGTACGGAAGGCCACAGGGCGGCCTTTGTGGGTCAACAGGATCCAGGCGCCCACAGCCAGGGCCGGCGCAATCAGATAGAATCCGAACCCAAACAATCCTTTGAACAGGGCGGGCAGCAGCGCGATCAGCCAGCCGTCCTTGGTAAAATAGCTCACCAGGATACACAGTGCGGCGATGAGAAAGGCAATTCCGGTGACCTCCCGCCGAACCGGCCGCCTGGTATTCTTTCCGGTACTGCGGCTGCGGGAGCCGGAGCGGGCGCTGCCGGACCGGGAGCCGCCGGTGCGGCTGCCGCCGGAACGGGAGCCGCTGCCCTTGGCGCTGCCGCTCCGGCTGCCGGACGCGGGTTTCTTTTGTGTGGATGCCATGATTTTTCCTCCGATCTGTTCCGAGCCGCCGCGTTTTCCGCGGGCGACTATAGCAGGCGGGCAGACGAAAGGGTGTCTGCCCGCCGGACGCCGGTCTATGTACTATTTGAGGGCCGTCAGCACCAGGGTCAGAATGCCCATCGCCCAGCAGTAGTAGGAAAAGGCCCCGAATTTGCCCTTGTCCGCCACCATCCGCACCAGCCGGATGGACAGATAGCCGGAGATGGCTGCCGCCGCCACGCCCACCAGGTAAGCGGGGATCAAAGTGGGATCTACCCCCTCGCTGATCACATCGGTGATGTGGAGGACATTGGCCCCCAGCACTGCGGGGATGGACAGCAGGAAAGCAAAGCGCACCGCAAAGCGCCGATCCAGGCCGCAGAAGCAGCCGGCGGAAATGGTCATACCGGAGCGGGAAATACCCGGGCAGGTGGCAATGGCCTGGCCTACGCCGATAATCAGCACATCCCCTACGGTGGTGGAGCTCTCATTCTTCCGCCCCTTGCGGATACGGTCACAGGCAAAGAGCAGTGCGCCGGTGACCAGCAGAGCGGCCCCCACAAAATACGTATTGCTGTAGAGGCCCTCCACCACATCCTGGATGGGCAGCACCAGGAACAGAGGCAGCGTACCAATAATGATCAGCAGGATCAGACGGCGGGCCGGGGGGATGGTCTTGGGCATGCCGCCACGGCGGATATCCTCAATGGTACGGAAAAACTCCAGCACCATTTCCTTGATATCCGACCAGCACGCCACAAATACCGCCGCCAGAGTACCCAGATGGAGCAGCACGTCAAAAAACACATCGTCGGTGCCCTCCACGCCCAGGCCCAGCAGATTCTGGGCAATGGACAGATGGCCTGAGCTGGAGATGGGCAGGAATTCCGCCACACCTTGGATGATACCTAAAATCAGCGCGTTAAACAGGGACACAGCGTCGCCTCCTCATGAAATATCAAGGTATATGATACCATAATCCTATGGGTTTTTCCATAGTTTTTTGCCACAGGTCCGCCGGAGAAAAGAAAACTGTCACTCTGAACGGAGCGGAGACCGTTTCTCCCTCTGCTTCGTTCAGAATGACAGTGCCCAATCCTCTTTTCCAGCTTATCAGAGCTGCTGGCCCTGCTTCGCCAGAGCGTCCCGGGCCGCAGCCTGTTCCGCTTCCTTTTTGCTGTGACCGCCGCCCCGGCCGATGGGCTCCCCGTTGAGCCGCACCTCAAAGACAAAGGTCTTGTTGTGGTCGGGTCCGCTCTCCTCCATCATGTGGTAGGTGAGCTGCTGGCCGATCCGCCGCTGGACAATCTCCTGCAGGGTGGTCTTATAGTCCTTCCGCTCCTCCGCGGCCGGAGCCCGGCTCAGAAGAACCCGGTGGATCAGGCTGCGGATCTGCTCCATGCCGCCGTCCAGGTATACTGCGGCAAATACCGCCTCCACCGCGTCGGCCAGAATGGACTGCCGCTCACGGCCGCCGCCGGCCTCCTCGCCCTTGCCCAGCTTCAGATACTGTCCCAGCTCCAGCATCCGGGCCACCTCGTACAGGCTCTGCTCGCACACCAGGGCCGCCCGCATCCGGGTGAGATCTCCCTCCGGCAGCTGGGGGTAGGTCTTGAAGAGGAACTCAGCGGTGACAAAGCCCAGCACGCTGTCCCCCAGGAACTCCAGCCGCTCGTTGCTGCACACGCCGGCGCCCCGGTGCTCGTTGGCGTAGGAGCTGTGGTGCAGCGCCTCCGCCAGCAGTTCCCGCCGCTGAAAGGTGTACCCCAGCTTCTTTTCCAGAGATTCCATCCTCGCACCTCCTTTCTCCAAAAAGAAAGCCCCGCCCGCAGGGCGTCCGCACGCCCGTCTGACGAGGCTCTCTCTGCAATTTTCGTTGTTTTACTTATCCAGCTTTTTCGTCAGGAAATTGACGCAGTCGCCCACGGTAGACAGGGCGGCCAGCTCTTCCTCCCGCACTTCGCCGATCTCAAACTCCTCTTCCATGCTCATCACCAGCTCCACCAGATCGACGGAGTCGGCGCCCAGATCCTCCTCAAAGGATGTGTCCATGGTGATCTCTTCGGGGTCAACGGCGAACTGCTCGGCGATAATCTTCTGCATATGCTCAAAAATATCCTGCACTCACTCTTCCTCCTTTCCCAAGGGCATCTTTGGGGGTTCACTGGCATGATAAAACTTTTCGCTCCCCCTGTCAATAGCTTATCCGCTATTTCCCATTCCCGCCGGAATTTTCCTCAGCGCTCCACCTTCATGCGCTCGATGTTGGCCTCGATGTCCGCGCTGATGTTGCCCTCCGCTGCCGCCACCGCCTGGGCGATGGCGTTCTCGATGGCCAGGGCCCCGCTGGAGCCGTGGGCCTTGATAACAGGCTTGGTGAGGCCCAGGAAGGGGGTGCCGCCGATGGTGTCCGGATTCAGCCGGTCCTTGAAGGCGGCAAGGCCGTCCTTCACCAACAGGGCCGCCACCTTGGTCTTGAGGCTCTTGAGAAAGAGGCCCTTCAGCTCCCGGCCCAGGAAGGAACCCACGCCCTCGATGGTCTTGAGCATGACGTTGCCGGAGAAGCCGTCGGCCACAATCACGTCGCAGCCGCCCTTGATGGCGTCCTTGGCCTCAATGTTGCCGATGAAGTTCAGGTGGCCGGCGCCCCCGGCCTCCTTCAGGGCGGCGTAGGTATCCCGGCGGAGCTGGTCCCCCTTGGTGTCCTCCGCGCCGATGTTCAGAAGGCCCACCCGGGGGCTCTTCAATCCCAGCACCCGGGTGGCGTAGAAGCTGCCCAGGTAGGCAAACTGCATCAGGTACTCCACCGTGCACTCCGCGTTGGCCCCGCAGTCGATGAGGACCGCGTGGCCCCCGGCGGTGGGGATCACCGGCGCCATGGCCGCCCGGCGGATACCCCGCACCCGCTTGACCAGAAGGGTCCCGGCGGAGAGGAGGGCCCCTGTGCTGCCGGCGGAGACGAAGGCGTTCCCTTCCCCGTTTTTCAGCATGGTGAGGCCAACGGTGATGGAGGAGTCCTTCTTCACCTTGAAGGCGGTGGCGGGGTCGTCGTGCATGTCGATGACCTCCGTGGCGCTCACCACGCTCACGTTGTCCGGCGCACCGCCGCACTGGCTGACGCTGCTCTGAACCTCCGCCTCCCGGCCCACCAGAATGATCTCCAGGTCCCGCCGGGCCCGGGCGGCGTTCAGCGCTCCCCGTACGATCTCCAAAGGGGCGTTGTCCCCGCCCATGGCGTCTACAATGATCTTCATCTGTTCTCTCCTTATCTCTCGTTCGCCGGCCGCGCCGGCGGAGGCGCAGCGGGGCTCCGCCCCGCACCCCGGTGCCTGTCGCCAGGGGCTCCGCCCCGCACCCCGGTGCTTGTCGACGGTGGCTCCGCCCCCGCACCCCGGTGCTTGTCGACGGTGGCTCCGCCCCCGCACCCCGGGTTCACTTTTGTACGCACAAAAGTGAACCGAAAAAGCGCCAGCCCCCTTCGGGCTGGACCCCCGCTTTTGTCCAATCGGACGCCTGCGAAAATCCCCTGCGCAGCCACTGAACCAGTGCCTTTTGGCATCTGATCTCCGCCGGGTTGCGCGTCCGGCTTCGGCTGACGCCCTGTTAAAGGGATAGATTCATCTGGTGTTTTGCGTAACAAGAAGTGCCTATCAGCCCGAGGGCCGTCAGGCAAGGTTGGACACCCACCGCACCGGTCACGAGGAGGCCAGCGGCCTTGCAGTAGTTCAGTGGCAACCGGGCATCTCTTTCGCAGACGTCCGATTGGACAAAAAACGGGGGCCGGGGTGTCCCCGGCGGCGTTTTCACCCGCCCGCAGGCGGGCGCTTACGAGGCCAACCGCCGCATAGCGGCGGCTCTTAGGCCGAGTGGGTTACTTTTTCGCCGAGGAAAAAGTGACCCGGGGTTTGGGGCCGCAAGGTGAATGCCGCCGCAGGCGGCAGAGAGGGCAGCCTGGGCTGGGAAGGCCCCAATAGCAGGTTTGGGGGCGGAGCCCCTGGCGATAAGCACCGGGGCGCGGGGCCAGCAGCCCCTTAACCCACCGGGCCGCTTCCGGCCCCCGGAAGAACCCTCTACCGGAGGACCTCCTCCCGGAGGCCGTCGATGATCTCCAGGCTCCGCCGGCTCAGCTCCGTGTTCTTATTCCGCTTGCCCCCCTTGACCCGGTAGCCCAGGGGGGAGATGATACCGAAGTTGATGTTCATGGGCTGGAACTCCCCGATGCTCTCGTCGGAGACATACAGCCCCAGGGCGCCGATGGCCGTCTCTTTGGGGAAGCACACCGGCTCCATGCCCCGCAGCCGCCGGGACAGCTCCACCGCCGCCAGGAAACCGGAGGCCGTGGACTCCACATAGCCCTCCACTCCGGTCATCTGGCCGGCGAAGGTGAGCCTGGGCTGGCTGCGCAGCCGGTAGAAGCGGTCCAGAAGCCGGGGGGAGTCCAGGTAGGTGTTCCGGTGCATGACCCCGTAGCGGACGTACTCCGCATTCCGCAGGGCGGGGATCATGGAGAACACCCGCTTCTGCTCCCCGAACTTCAGGTGGGTCTGGAAGCCCACCAGGTTGTAGATGGAGCCCTCGGCGTTGTCCCGCCGCAGCTGCACCACGGCGTAGGGCTCCTTCCCGGTCTTGGGGTCCTTGAGGCCCCGGGGCTTCAGGGGCCCGTACCGGAGGGTGTCCTCCCCCCGCCGGGCCATGACCTCCACGGGCATGCAGCCCTCGAACACGCCGCTGTCCTCAAAGCCGTGGACCTCCGCCTCCTGGGCGGCGCACAGCTCCCGCCAGAAGGCGCGGTACTCCGCCTCATCCAGGGGGCAGTTGACATAATCCGCCGTCCCCTTGTCGTACCGGGAGGCGAACCATGCGGAGGTCATGTCGATGCTCTCAAAGGTCACCAGGGGGGCCGCCGCGTCAAAAAAGTGCAGGTCCGTCCCCTCGCCGAAGAGGGCAAACAGCTTCTCCGCCAGGGCGTCGCTGGTGAGGGGCCCGGTGGCCACGATGACCTCCCCCTCGGGGATGTCCGTCACCTCCCCCTCCTCCACGGTGATGAGGGGGTGGCTGCGGATGGCCTCGGTGACATAGCGGGCAAAGCCGTGGCGGTCCACCGCGAGAGCCCCGCCGGCCTCCACCCGGGTCTCGTCCGCCGCCCGGAGGATCAGGCTTCCCAGACGCCGCAGCTCCTCCTTGAGAAGGCCCACGGCGTTTTCCAGCTGGTCGCTGCGCAGGGAGTTGGAGCACACCAGCTCCGCGAAATCCGGGCTGGTGTGGGCAGGGGTCATCTTCCGGGGCTTCATCTCCCGCAGAGTCACGGAGATCCCCCGTTGGGCCAGCTGCCAGGCAGCCTCGCTGCCCGCCAGGCCCGCGCCGATCACTGTTACCTTCATGGTCCTCTCCTCTGTTTACGCCCCGGCACTGTCCGCCTTGGCTGCGGACTTCTTGGCCGTGGACTTCCGGGCCGCCGGCTTTTTCGCGGCGGTCTTGGTCCCCGCAGCGGCCTTTTTCGCCGCAGGCTTCTTGGCCGCCGCCTTCCTGGCGGCGGGTTTCTTTTCCGTCTTTTCCGCCGTCTGCTCCCCGGCGGCAGCTTCAGCGCCTTCCGCGTCGGAGGCCGCCTTGGTCTCCTCCGTCTTCTTCCGGTAGCCGCCCCGCTTCTCCTCGGGGGTGAAGTTGGAGCACTTCTCGTTGATGCAGAAGGGCTTGCGGAAGCCCTTGCCGGACTTCTTGAACATGGTCTGGCCGCACACCGGGCAGTCGTCCGCCACGGGGATGTCCCAGGTCATGAAATCGCACTTGGTACTCTCGTCCTTGTCGCTGTTGTGCTCGCAGCCGTAGTAGGCGTAGCCGTTGCGGGAGGTCTTCTTGAGGATGCGGCCGCCGCACTTGGGGCACCGGCCCGGCATAGCCACCACCAACGGCTTGGTGAAGGTACACTCCGGGTAGCCGGGGCAGGCCAGGAACCGGCCGAAGCGGCCGCTCTTGATGACCATCTTCCGGCCGCAGAGGTCGCAGACCTCGTCGCTCTCCTCGGCGGGGACCTTCAGCCGTACACCCTCCAGTTCCTGCTCCGCCTTCTCCAGGTTGGCCTTGAAGGGCTCGTAGAACTCCCGCAGCAGGGTCCGCCACTCCTCGGTACCGTTCTCCACGTTGTCCAGCTCCTGCTCCATCTCGGCGGTGAAGCGGGTGTTGACGATGTCGGCGAACTTGTCGCACATGAGGCCGTTGACCACCTCCCCCAGGGGGGTGCTGCGGAGGTACTTGCCCTCCTTCACCACATACTCCCGGTCCAGGATGGTGCTGACGGTGGGGGCGTAGGTGGAGGGGCGGCCGATGCCGTTTTCTTCCAGGGCCCGGATCAGGGAGGCGTCGGTATAGCGGGCGGGAGGCTGGGTAAAGTGCTGCTCCTTGTCAAAGCCGTGTAGAACAAGGGTTTGGCCCTCCTTCAGCTCCGGCAAGCGGGCCTCCTTGGCCTCCTCCTTCTCCTCGTCCCTGCCCTCCTCGTAGACGGCGGTATAGCCCGAAAATTTCAGGCTGCTGCTGGAGGCGCGGAAGCTGTGGCCCGCGGCCTCCACCTCCACGGACACGCTGTCGTAGACCGCGTTGGCCATCTGGCAGGCCACAAAGCGGCTCCAGATCAGTCGGTAGAGGCGGTACTGCTCGGCGGTGAGGTCGTTTTTGATCTGCTCCGGGGTCAGCGTCACGTCGCTGGGCCGGATGGCCTCGTGGGCGTCCTGGGCCCCCGCCTTGGTGCGGAAGGTCCGGGCGGAGCCGGGGTAGTAGGCCTCGCCGTAGCGGCCCAGGATGAAGGTCCTGGCCGCCGCCAGGGCCTCGTCGCTCAGCCGCAGGGAGTCGGTACGCATGTAGGTGATGAGGCCCACCGCGCCCTCGCCGGAGATGTCCACGCCCTCGTAGAGCTGCTGGGCGATAGCCATGGTCCGCCGGGGGGTCATGCTCAGCTTCCGGCTGGCCTCCTGCTGGAGGGTGGAGGTGGTGAAGGGGGGCGAGGGGGAGCGCTGCTTATCCTGCCGCTTCACGGACTTCACCGTGAAGGCCGCATTCTCCACCTGGGCGACCACCTGGGCCACCTCGTCCGCGGAGTTCAGCTCCCGCTTCTTGCCGTTTTCCCCGTGGTACCGGGCCGGGAAGCGGCCCTTCTCGCCGCTGTCCACGCCAAGCTTGGCATCCAGGGACCAGTACTCCTGGGGCTTGAAATCGGCGATCTCCTTCTCCCGGTCGCAGACCATCCGGGTGGCCACCGACTGGACGCGGCCGGCGGAGAGGCCCCGCCGGATCTTCTTCCACAGCAGCGGGGAGAGCTGGTAGCCCACGATCCGGTCCAGAATCCGCCGGGCCTGCTGGGCATCCACCAGGTTCTGGTCGATATCCCGGTATGCGGCGATGGACTCCTTCACCACCCGCTTGGTGATCTCGTTGAAGGTCACCCGCCGGGCCTTGTCGCCGGAGAGGCCCAGCAGCTCCCGCAGGTGCCAGCTGATGGCCTCCCCCTCACGGTCCGGGTCGGTGGCCAGATACACATATTCACTGCTCTTGGCAGATTTCTTCAGGTCGTTGATGATGTCCTCTTTGCCCTTGATGGGGCGGTAGTTGGGTTCAAAGTCGTGCTCGAGGTCCACGCCGAGGGTGCTCTTGGGCAGGTCCCGCAGGTGGCCCATACAGGCCTTCACCTGGTAGTCCGGCCCCAGGTACTTGCCGATGGTCTTGGCCTTGGCCGGGGACTCTACGATCACGAGATTTGTTTTTGCCATGGTCTCCTCCTGGGCGCGGCAGACGCCGCGCCGCTTGTTTTGTTGTCGGAAGGTCTCACTTGTCCCGCCCGACCCGGCGGCCCGAGGGCCCGCCGGAAGGTATGAATATCATTCCTGTCCCGTTACAGTCACCGCCAGGGCAAAGCGCTTGCCGCTGCTCTGCTCCACAACGCCGTCCAGCTCCAGCATGGTCAGCGCCGACAGTACCCGCCGGGCAGGGATCTCTGTCTCTGCAATGATGTCGTCCACCTGCATGGTCCGCTCCCCCAGGGTCCGGACGATCCGCACCTGGTCGTCGGTGAGGCCGTGGTCCCCGGAGAGGTCCAGCGCCGGTTTCGGCGGCGCCTGGGGCGTCTCCGGCGCTTTGGCAGGCTTTCCTTGTTTCTCAGGCTCCGTCTCCTTCCCGCCGCCGGCGCCGAAACGCCGGGGCTCCTCCGCCCGGAAGGGCCTGAGCTTGTGGGGGAACCTCGCGGCGTAGCAGCTGAGCACGTCCCAGCCGTCGATGACCACTCCGGCCCCGTCCCGGAGGAGGCGGTTGCTGCCGGTGCAGTGCCAGTCGTCCGCCTGACCCGGCAGGGCAAACACGTCCCTGCCCTGGTCCAGGGCGTGGCTGACGGTGATGAGGGTGCCGCTGCGCTCCGGGGCCTCGATGACCACGGTGCCCAGGCACAGCCCGCTGATGATCCGGTTGCGGACCGGGAAGTGGGCCCCCTCGTGGGGCGTTCCCGGGGGATACTCCGAGAGGATCACGCTCCGGACACCGATGTCCTGGTAGAGGGAGCGATTTTCCCGGGGATAGATGATGTCGTGGCCGCCGCCGATCACCGCGGCGGTGAATCCGCCGGCACGGAGGGCGCCCCGGTGGGCCGCGGCGTCGCCGCCCGCGGCCAGGCCCGACACGATGAGAGCGCCCAGCCCCGCCATCTGGAAGGCCAGCTTCTCCCCCATCATCTGGGCGTAGGGGGAGGCCTTCCGGGAGCCCACCATGGCGATGGCCACCTCGTCGTCAAAGAGGGGCATCCGGCCCTGGACGTACAGCACCAGGGGCGGATCGCTGATGTTGCGGAGCCGGTCGGGGTACGCAGCGTCCCGGATGGTGAGGATCTGCAGCCCCAGGCGCTCACAGTCGCCCAGGATCTTGTCCGCCCGGTCCAGGGATTTGTCCTCCAGGGCGGTGAGGCCCTGCCGGGTCATGCCCTCCACCAGGGCGTACTCCCCGCTCTCGCCGAAGTAGATCTTCTCCGGCTGTCCGAAGTGCTCCAGCAGCGCCAGCCGCTGCCGGATGGTCAATCCCTCCAGACTCGTCAGCCACAGCCAGTACTTCAAGGACGCCATGCCGCCGCCTCCTTTCCATTAGGCGCAGGCCGCCCGGCATTACCTGCCGGGCGCGCTCTGCCGATAGCCCTCCCAGAGGAGGGTCGCCGCCGCCACGGCGGCGTTCAGGGATTCACACCGTTCCCCCATGGGGATGCGGATGGTGCCGTCACAGGCGGCCAGCGCCGCCTCGCTGAGTCCGCGGCCCTCGCTGCCCACCAGCATGGCCGCCCGCGTCAGGTCCGCGTTCCGCACATCGGTGGTATCCGCGCGGAGGGCGGCGCCCAGCAGGGGCAGCTTCGCCTCTCTCAGCAGGGGCAGCAGCTCCGCCAGCGTACCGCTCCAGGCGTCGCGGCGGAACACCGCCCCCATGGAGGCCCGGACGGTCTTGGGGTTATAGAGATCCGCGCAGCCCTCCAGCAGAATGAGGCCGTCGGCCTCAAAGGCGTCGGCGGTGCGGAGGATGGTGCCCACATTGCCCGGGTCCTGGACCCCCTCCAGGACCAGATACCGGCTGCCGGACAGCTTTTCCGGCAGAGCCGTGTCCGGCTGTTTCGCCAGAAACAGGGCACCTTGGGGGGCCTCCATGGGGCTGATGGACCGCATCACGTCCTCCGGCACCTCCACCGCCCGGACCGCCGGGGGCAGGGGCGGGAGGTCCACGGCGGCGGTATAGACCACGGTGGTCACCGCCGCCCCCCAGGTCAGCGCCTCCGCCAGAAGCTTGGTGCCGTCCCCCAGGTACTCCCCGGCCTTGGCCCGGTAGGAGCGGGAGGAGGCGAGCTTCCGGACGTGGGTCATCAGTGCGTTCGCGCGGCTGGTGATCCGTTCCGCCATATGTTAATCCAGGGGCTTCATGGTGGGGAACAGAAAACCGGTGCTCTGTATCCCCCCGCAAGTTCCCATATCCTCAGCATTGCCCGGAAGCTGGGCCATAATGTTCTTATATTGTTTCATAATATTCCATCGTCACTTCCTCAACTGGTG
>CALWYI010000057.1 GCA_944385715.1 uncultured Oscillospiraceae bacterium
CGGGCCCACGACGAGAACATCAACCGGGTGGTCCTGGGCAACCGCCTGCCCCGGATCTGCACCGCCCTCATCGCCGGGGCGGGGCTGGGCATCTCCGGGTGCGTACTCCAGGCCATTCTCCGCAACCCCCTGGCCTCCGCCTCCACCCTGGGGGTGTCCCAGGGGGCCAGCTTCGGGGCCGCCTTCGCCATCATCGTGCTCCACGCAGGCACGGCGGGAGCCCTGGGCTCCGCCGCCATCCCCCTGTGCGCCTTCGCCGGCAGCATGGCCGTGGCGGTGGTGATCCTGGGCCTCTCCCGGTTCCGGCAGATCTCCCCGGAGGGGATCGTCCTGGCGGGGGTGGCCATCAGCTCCATGTTCACCGGCGCCACCACCCTCATCCAGTACTTTGCCGACGAGATCGAACTGGCCAGCCTGGTGTTCTGGACCTTCGGGAACCTGGGCAGCACCACCTGGTCCGACCTCAGGATCATGGGGCTCGTGGTGCTGGTCACCAGCGCCCTCTTCCTCCTCCACCGCTGGGACTACAACGCCCTCCTCAGCGGCACGGAGACGGCGGTGAGCCTGGGCATCAACGTCCGGCGGCTGACCATGGTGGACATGGTCCTCTGCTGCCTCACCGCCTCGGTGGTGGTATCCTACATCGGCCTCATCAACTTCATCGGTCTGGTGGCCCCCCACATCGTCCGCATGGTGGTGGGCAACAACCACGTCTACCTCCTCCCCGGCTCCATCCTGGCGGGGTCCACCCTGCTGCTCCTGGGGGACCTCTTCGCCCGGGTGGCCATCAGCCCGGTGATACTGCCCATCGGGGCCATCACCTCCTTCCTGGGTGGGCCCCTGTTCCTGTATCTGCTGTTCAAGGGAGGGCGGAGCCATGCTGAACGTTGAAAACATCAGCTTCCACTACCGGGGCGGCCCGGAGGTCCTGCGGGACATCAGCTTCTCCCTGGAGGAGGGCCAGTTCCTGGCCATCCTGGGCAACAACGGCGCCGGCAAGAGCACCATGCTCAAGTGCTTCAACCAGATCCTGCAGGTGGGCGGCGGCCATGTGTGGATGGACGGCGAGGACCTCCTGGCCCTGAGCCACCGGGAGGTGGCCCGGCGGGTGGCCTTCGTGTCCCAGAACATCCCCAGCACCCAGATGACCGTCCACGACGTGGTGATGCTGGGCCGCAGGCCCTACATGCGCTGGGGCTTCACCGAGGAGGACCACCGCATCGTCCACGACGCCATGGACCGGCTCAATCTCTCCCCTCTCCGGGGCCGCTTCCTCAATGAGCTCAGCGGCGGCGAGCGGCAGAAGGTGATGCTGGCCCGGGCCCTGGCCCAGCAGCCCAGGGTGCTGCTGCTGGACGAGCCCACCAGCAGCCTGGACATCCAGAACCAGTACCAGGTCCTGGACATCGTCCGGGACATCTGCCGCAGCAGCGCCATCACCGCCGTGGTGGTCATCCACGACCTGAACCTGGCCCTCCGGTTCTGCGACCGGTTCCTCCTGCTGAAGGACGGCAGGGTGTACCGCTCCGGGGACAGCTCCATTCTGGACCGGCAGGCCCTCCGGGAGGTCTACGGCGTGGAGGCCCACGTGGTGAATGTAGAGGGGAAATCCATCGTACTGGTAGATTGAAAAAAGGAGAACGGCAAGATGAACGAGCGGGAACTTTGGGAAAAATGCGCGGCCTTCCACGGCCACGAGTGCGGCGGCCTGACCATCGGCTACAAGGCCGCCCTGTACGCCATCGAGCTTCTGGAGCTCCATTTCTCCGACGACGAGCAGGTGGTGTGCGTCACGGAGAACGACGCCTGCGGCGTGGACGCCATCCAGGTGATCCTGGGGTGCAGCGTGGGCAAGGGAAACCTCCTCTTCCACCTCCGGGGCAAGCAGGCCTACTCCTTCTACAACCGCGCCACCGGCCGCTCCGTGCGGCTGGTGCTGAAGGACCGGCCCCAGGGGATGAGCCGTCAGGAGTCCTTCGCCTACTACCAGTCCCTGGCTCCCCGGGACATGTTTACTGTAAAGGAGACCACCATTACGCTGCCTGAGAGCGCGCGGATCTTCCAGTCCGTGAAGTGCGATGGCTGCGGGGAGACCACCGCGGAGAACATGCTCCGCCTGGAGAATGGAAAGAAGCTCTGCCTCGACTGCTATCGATCCTACAGCCGCTTCAACGTCTGAGGCGCAGTCCGCAAAAAAAAGCCCGCCCGAGGGGATATTCCCCTCGGGCGGGCTGTATTGATGGGCAGAAATGCAATCCGGTCGTCACGCGCCGACTTCCACGGCCTCGTCCAGCCTGCGGACCTCCACCTCCAGAACTCTCCGGCCATCGGTTTTGGTCACGGTCACCTTCAGATCCTCCCAGAGGAAGGTGTCGCCCTGGGCTGGGATGTGGCCCAGCTGCTCGGCTACCCAGCCGCCCAGGGTGGTGTTGTCGTCGCCGGGGTCCTCGTGGAAGAGGTCCTTCAGGATCTCCGGTCCCTCGGCGCAGGAGATGCGGTAAGCGCTCTCCCCGGTCTGGCGGACCGGCTCCTCCACCTCGTCGTGCTCGTCCCAGATCTCGCCCACCAGCTCCTCCAGGATGTCCTCCAGGGTGACGATGCCCAGGGTGCCGCCGAACTCGTCGCTGACCACCGCCACATGGGACTTGCTGCGCTGGAGCTGCCGGAGCAGGGCGCTGATCTTGACCGTGGGAGGAACAAACAGCGGCGCGGTCATGATGTCCCGGAGGCCCGCTCCGTCGGACGTGTCGCAGAAGTCCTTCAGATGGACCACGCCCAGCACGTCGTCCAGGTCCTCGCCGTATACCAGCAGCCGGGAATACCGGCTCTCCCGGAACACCCGGGCCACCTCCTCCCGGCTGGCGTCCACCTGGACGGCCTCCAGGTCCACCCGGTGTGTCAGGATTTCCTCGGCCTCCTGATCCGGGAACTCGATGGCGCTGCGCAGCAGCTCCCCTTCGTCGCTGTCGATGCCGCCCTCCTGTTCCACCTCGTCCACCAGCACCAGCAGCTCCTGCTGGGTCAGCTTCCGGTCGTCCTTGACACGGAAGATCACCGTCAGCAGCTTCTTCCACTGGGAGAATAGGAAGTTCAGCGGGGCCAGCACCCACATCAGCACCCGCAGCAGGGGCGTGGAGAGCATGGCGAAGCGCTCAGGGCTGTCCTTGGCCAGGCTCTTGGGGGAGATCTCGCCGAAGATCAGCACCACGATGGTGATGACCACCGTGGAGATGGTGGCCCCCAGGTCTCCGTAGTAGCGAACGAACAGCACCGTGCCGATAGAGGCCACGGCGATGTTCACGATGTTGTTGCCGATGAGCAGGGTGGAGAGCAGCCGGTCGTACTGCTCCGCCAGGGCCAGGGCCCGCTCCGCCCGCCGGTCCCCCTGCTCCGCCATGGCCTTCATCCTGGCCCGGTTCAGGGAGGAGAAGGCGGTCTCCGACGCGGAGAAGTAGGCGGAGAAGGCAATGCAGATGGCCATTGCCAAAAGTTCTGTCAATAGTTGGGATGTCATAGTAATTCAGTCGTCCTCCTGTTTGTCATGCCATATGGAATGATCGCTTTTGTCCGGCCCCGGCGCGCCGGGGCGTACGCCGCCCCTACTGCAGCAGCCGGCCAAGGCGCAAAAAGGCATGCCTGACCCACTGTCCGTGGAGCAGACATGCCGCATATGATAAACAGGATCGTCTGGAATCGGTACTGTGATAATCGCCTTCGTCACTGTCCATGAAAGCTATCGTCCTCCCTTCCGCATAATTGATGTTAGTGTACAGAACAGCGCAGGCTCCGTCAAGACTTTGCCAAATACATTAACAGGATTTTAACGGGCGCGGGCAGCCGTCAGTAGGAGCTGATGGCCAGGGAGTCGTCGTCCTGTCCCTTCTCGATGGCCCGGATCACCACGTAGTAGCGCAGCTCGTCGCTGACCGTCACCAGTACCCGGTCCCCCACCCGGTGGCCCAGGATGGCCTTTCCCACCGGGGACTCCTTGCTGATGAGGCCCTGGAGGGCGTTCTGCCGCAGGGTGGTGACGATCTGGATGGTCATCTCCCGGTTCGCCATCTCGTTGAACAGCGTCACCTTGTCAAAAAGGCCCGCCTCCGCCTCGTCGGACTGGACGGAGATCACCTTGGCCGTGCGGATCATCCGCTCCAGATAGCGGATGCGGCTCTCGTTGCGGTTCTTCTCCTGCTTGGCGCACTTGTACTCGAAGTTTTCGCTGAGGTCCCCGAAGGCCCGGGCGGTCTGCACGTCCTCAATCAGCTTGGGACGCAGAACCTGTATCCGGTAGGCCACCTCCTCCTTCATCTTTCGGATGTCCACTTCCGTCAGTTCATCGTACATGCTGTCGGCTCCTTTCCCCTTCTCACCGCGGTTCTCACCGCGGCGGCGCATCACAGGCGCGAGTTATGAATAAATTGTTAAATCCGCATAAAAGGTATTGACATTTTCCTTGACTCATTGTATATTTTAATCACAGGAAGACAAAAGTCAAAAAAGTAAGGATTCAGCAAAGAAGATCCCTTGGCAAGAGTCCTTAGTAATGTTCCTGCAAATCTACCCCAGGAGGTACGGTCCAATGTACAACCTAGCCTGATCCGCAAGGATGCTTAGCGTGAGTTGTTCAGCGGATCAAACAAATCCAGTTTCCCAAGCAAGCGGAACCTTTTCGCACACGAAAGCAGCATGGATGACCGTATCCAAAGAAGAGTTCGTCTCTCGATTGCACTGTCTTAGCGTATGGCAAAAGCGACAATCCGCGCAAGGGAACCCACGAAAGGTGGACAAAGCATTTGACAATCGAATACGTGCAGTAACCCCACAATCGCTGGATGTGATTGTGGGGTTGCTGCTGTTCTCCCCCTGCCTTGCGGTCCTCTGATCAGAATACTGTCTGCACCAGCAGCATATAGCAGATTGTCCCGCCCGCGATGGACAGCAGCATCTGGCCCTTCCACAGGTGCAGCGCCGCCACCACGGCGATGGCTATGGCCTCCGGCAGGCCGTGGCTGCTGGCCAGCAGGTCCACGCTTCGCAGGCAGTAGACCACCAGCATGCCGAAGATGGCCCCCGGCAGAACCTTCCCCAGGTACCGGATGTACCGGGGCGTGGGCCGCCGGGCGGAAAACAGCAGGAAGGGCAGAAACCGGGTGGCCATGGTCCCCAGGGCGCAGAGGGCGATGGTAATGATCTGTTGGGTCAGCGTCATGTACTCTCCCCCTCCCTCTCCATGGGCCGGCGCAGCAGCGTCAGCAGGGCCAGGATACAGGCCATGGTCGGCAGGAGGAATCCCTCCGCCCCGAAGAGCAGCAGGCAAATCAGAGAGGCTCCCAGGCCGATGAGGGAGGCGGCGTGGTGCTGCTCCTTCCGCCACTGGTCCAGGAAGATCACCACGAACATGGCGGTCATGGCGAAGTCCAGGCCCTCCGTATTGAAGGTGATGAGGGAGCCCAGCACCCCGCCCAGGGTGGCGCCGGTGACCCAGTAGAGCTGGTTGAAAAGGGTGACAAAGAACATGAACCACCCCCGGTCCACCCCTTCCGGCGCCTCGACAGAGCAGTTGATGGAGAAGCTCTCGTCGCACATGCCGAAGATGAGGTAGACTTTCTTCCAGCCGGTGCCCTTGAACTTGTCCAGCATGGCGATGCCGTAGAAGAGGTGCCGGGCCTGGAGCATCAGGGTCACCACCAGGGTCTGCAGCGGCGCGAAGGCCCCCAGCAGCAGGCTCACCGCCACAAATTCCAGGGAGCCGCCGAAGATGGTCAGGCTCATCAGCATGGGATACCAGAAGCTGAAGCCGGACACCTTCATATAGACCCCATAGGTGATCCCCAGAAACCAGAAGCCGGCAAAGATGGGGATGGTGTGGGGAAAGGCCGCCCCCATGGCCGCCGTGATCCTTCCATGGCTGTGCAATCCTATCCCCTCCTTTTGGAGGTAAGTGTACCACTCCGCCCGGCAAAAATTCAATAGTGACATTCCCTAAATTTGCGCGCCCCGGCGGGAGATCTCACTCCGCCGGGGCGCTTTTACACAATTTACCCGGATTTACGGCGTGTTCCGGGCGGGTTCACGCCAGCTTGGCCACCGCCACGTAGATGTTGGAGATGCTGTACCAGGTGGCAAAATCCACCTCCCCGGTCTGGGGCAGGTGGAAGATCTGCTGGAAGGTACGCACCGCCTCCGCCGTCTCCTGGCCGTAGACCCCGTCCGCCCGGATCTTGGGCAGGGCCGGGAAGTTCTCCGAGATGCGGTTGAGCTGGAGCTGGATGGTCCGCACATCCTCCCCGGCGGAGCCCAGGGTCAGCGTCACACCGCCGAAGGACATGGGAACCCCCTCCACCTTCTCCGCCGGGGCCAGATAGATGTCGGAGCCGTAGTAGCGCCGGAGGATGCTGATAGCGTCCCAGCCCTGCTCCCCCAGGGCCTGGGAGCCCCACTGGGAGAGACCGCTGCACTGGGTCTGCCGCCCGTCGCAGTACTGGGTCAGCAGGGGCCGCCCCGCCCCCTCCCGGGTGATGTAGGTGTTGAAGAGATCGTCCACAATCACGGAGATGGACTCGAAGATGGTCCGCTCCGGCACAAAGGACTGGTCGTAGGCTGTGGAATTGGTGATAGTAAAGTCATATCCCTTTCCACGATACCACTCCGTATACACACGGTTGAGGGTGAAGGAGATGATGGCCAGGACGTTGGCCTTGATGGTCTCCCGCTCCCAGGTGGCGTAGATCTCGCTGCAGGCCACGTTCTTGATGTAGTCCCGGAACAGGACCCACTCGTTCTTCACCCCCTGGTCGCTGGGCTTTCCCAGGTGGACGATGATGTACTCCGGCACCACCGGCTCCGGCAGCACTACCAGTCCCCCGGGGTCCGGCAGGGGCTTCACCTCCGCCTCCGGGATCTTGGGCGGGAAATCCCCCCACAGGGTGTGGGGCGCGATGTAGAGGTTCTTGACGTTGATACCCCCGGTCCGGGCCGGGGTAAGCGCCGCCGGCTGCACGGCGAGGCCGTCGGGCAGCAGCTGCACGCCGCCAATATGTAAGGTTTTGAAGCCCTCGGCGAACACCGTCACCCCATAGGTGGCGTAGGGCTTTTTCTCCTCGTCGTTTATGGAGTATTCCAGCGGCGGGGTGGGCAGGTCCACCGGCTCCGTCTGGCCGCTGGAGTCGGTGACAAGCTCCTGGAGCACTGTTCCGTCCGTGGGGTCGCTGATCCGCACCCGGGCCCCGCTGATGGGCACCACCGGGCTCTCGGTGGATACCGCCACCTGCAAAAGTCCCCGCTGCGTGTAAGCTGGATTCATAAGGGCAGCCCTCCTTTCCGTATACTATTCTATGCAGCAGCATGCGATCAGCGCCTGCTGTGGAATGGAGACGGGAGTCTGTCTATGGAATATATCGTCAAATACACGGGAGATATCCGCTCCCTGGGCTACCCCACGGAGCTGCTGGGCCACCAGTACGCCATCCTGGAGCTGACGCCGGAGGAGGTACCGGCGCTGCTGCAATACCGGCAGGTGGAGTACATCGAGCCCTCGGAGGACCTCTCCTCCCTGCTGTTCTCCGGTCTGGACAGCGCCTGCATCACCCCGGTGAAGCGGGACGAGGCCCTGGGCCTCACCGGCGACGGGATCCTGATGGGCTTTATCGACTCCGGCATCGACCTCACCCACCCGGAGTTCCTCACGGAGGACGGGCGGACCCGGGTCCTCTTTCTCTGGGATATGACCATCCCCGGAAACCCGCCGCCGGGATTTCGGAAGGGAACTGTCTACTCCGCCCAGGAGATCGACCAGGGGCTGGCCTTCAGCCGGGACACTGCGGGCCACGGCACCGCGACGGCGGCCATCGCGGCGGGCCGCAGCGGCATCGCGCCGGAGGCCGCCATTGTGGCGGTGAAAATGGGAAGCGGCGGCGGCGCCACCAGCACCGACGTCATGCGGGGGATCAAGTTCATCCTGGACTGCGCCGCCCAGGCGGCCATGCCCTGCGTCGTCAATCTCAGCTACGGCACCAACAAGGGCTCCCACCAGGGCCAGTCCCTCTTTGAGACCTACATGGACGCCATGGCCCAGCAGGGCCGGACCGTCATCGTCTGCGCCTCCGGCAACGAGGGAGACAGCGGCCACCACTTCTACGGCAAGCTGTCCTCCGGCGGCATCCTGGATGTGGAATTCACTGTGTCCACCCCCAGGGAGGCCATCTTTCTCACCCTCTGGAAAAGCTTCGCGGACACCGCTCGCTATGAGATGATCCTCCCCTCCGGGGCCTCCACCGGCCCCCTCTCCCCCGGCGCTGTGCGCCGCTTCTCCTTCGGCGGCATTCAGCTGGCGGTGGCCTTCAACGGCCCCACCCACTTTGCCGCCGCCCAGGAGGTGTACTACACCCTCAGCGCCCCTCCCGGGGGGCTCAACGGTCTGTGGGTTCTCCGGTGCTATGGGGACCGGATCGTGGAGGGGGGCTTCGACATCTGGCTCCCCACCGTGGAGGAGGTAGGCCGGGAGACCGCTTTTCTGCGGCCGGACCCGGACCTCACCATCACCCTCCCCGCCACCGCCCGTCTGCCCATGGCGGTGGGAGGATACCGCTCCAGCACCGGTACCGCCAGTCCCTTCTCCGGCCGGGGGGCTCCCCCCTGCCAGGGCCACGCCCTGGTGGACCTCTGCGCCCCCGCCGAGCAGGTGTATACCGCCAGAGCCGGCGGAGGATACGACACCTATACCGGCACCAGCATGGCGGCCCCCTTTGTCTCCGGCAGCGCCGCCCTCCTGATGGAGTGGGGGATCGTCCGGGGCAACAATCCCTTCCTCTACGGGCAGCGTGTGAAGGCGTTCCTCTGCGCCAACGCCGCCCGGAGCACCTTCCTCAGCTACCCGGACCCGGTTTGGGGCTATGGAAAACTCAATCTCTGCGCGGCGCTGGCGGATCTGGTCCGCCAGCGGGAAAGGGGGACGCTGTAATGCTGCCCAAGGAGATCCAGGATTTCATCAACGCGCCGGACACCGTGGACTTCGTTACCCGGGCCACCGACGCCTTCTTCGACTTTGTAAAGGACAGCGGCGAGGTGATCATCGGCCAGATCCTCTCCGGGCGATATGTGCTGGGCTATATCAAGGAGGCAGATTTTCCCCATCTCCAGGAGGCGCTGGGCGCGGGCTTCGTCAGCTCCGCCTCCGTGATCCTGGGTCCCCTGGACCGGCCGGACCTGGAGGCCGCCGGGATCATCCAGGTCCAGAACCAGCCCTATCTGAACCTGAAAGGCCGGGGGGTCCTGCTGGGCTTTGTGGACACCGGCATCGACTACACCCTGCCGGTGTTCCGCTACTCGGACGGCGGCAGCAAGATCCTGTTCCTCTATGACCAGACGGCGGAGGGGGAGCCGCCCCGGGGATTTTCCACCGGCGTGGAATACACCGTCGCGGACATTGACAGGGCCCTTGCCTCCGAAAATCCAGCCGCCGTGGTGCCCCAACGGGACGAGAATGGCCACGGGACCTTTCTGGCCTCCGTAGCCGCCGGTCTGCCGCTGGACGGCTTCACCGGCGCCGCCCCTGACGCGGAGATCATTGCGGTCAAGCTGCGGAAGGCCCGCCCCTTTTCCCGCCGGAAATACTGTGTCCCCGACTGGCAGGAGGAGGCCTACGAGTCCAGCGCCGTCATGGTGGGGGTGGAGTATATTCTGAAAAAGGCCCAGGAGCTGGGGCG
The DNA here is from genome assembly GCA_944385715.1 of uncultured Oscillospiraceae bacterium. Lineage (GTDB taxonomy): Bacteria > Bacillota > Clostridia > Oscillospirales > Oscillospiraceae > Pelethomonas. Next base: position 9,705 of record CALWYI010000057.1, read on the forward strand.
GCCGGTGGTGATCTGCCTGGGCATGGGCTCCAATTTCGGCAGCCATGACGGTTACAGCGTTTTTGAGGAGTATCTGGAGGGCGTTTCCATTCAGAAAGGTATCTGCCTCTGCGCCGCCGCCGGCAACGAAAGCCAGGCCCGGCACCACTGCCAGGGCTCTCTGCTGGCCGGCGAGAGCGCCGCCATCGACGTCAAGGTGGGCGAACAGGCCGGCGACGTGTACCTTGCCATCTGGAACACCATCTCCGACCGCTTTTCCGCCTCTGTCCGCTCTCCCTCCGGGGAGCTGGTGGGGCGTATTCCCGCCCGCAGCGGTACTATGGTGGAGGTGAAGCTGATCCTGGAGCGGACCAAGGTCCAGGTGGAGTACCACTTCCCGGTGGAGGGCAGCGGCGGCCAGCTGACTATTGTCCGCATCCTGGACGCCACGCCGGGAATCTGGACCGTCACCGTGTACGGCGACATCGTACTGAACGGCGGCTTTCACGCCTGGCTCCCCATGACGGGCTTTGTCTCTCCCACAGTGGAATTTCTCTCCGCTTCCCCGGACTATACCATCACTGTGCCGGCCACCTCCGTGGGCCCCATCTGCTGCGGCGCCTACAACAGCGCCAACCAGAGCATCTACCCCCGCTCCTCCCGGGGTCCCTCCCGGCTGGGTCAGATCCTCCCGGACCTGGTGGCGCCGGGGGTGTCCGTGGGGGGCTACTATCCCTATGGCTATGGGACCATGACCGGTACCAGCGCCGCCACCGCCGTGCTGGCCGGAGCCTGCGCCCTGCTGCTCCAGTGGGGGATTATTGAGGAGAACGACCCCGCCATGAGCACCTACCAGATCCGGGCCTACCTCATCCGGGGCTGTCTGCGCAGTCCCGCTATGATGTACCCCAATGTCCAGTGGGGATATGGGGCCATCCAGCTCATGCAGACCTTCCACCTGATGCGGGAGCTGTGAGCCCCGGCGGGCACGCTGCGGCCTGTCTCGCCGTACCCGTGCCCGCCTCTCCCCTTTCTGATAAACCGCAGAGGGGAAATGGGAATCTTTTGCTTGACAGATCGCCCGTCTGCCACTATAATAATAGAGCCATCCGGGTGTAGCGCAGTTGGTAGCGCGCATGGTTCGGGTCCATGAGGCCGTGGGTTCAAATCCCGCCACTCGGACCAAAAATCC
>CALWYI010000058.1 GCA_944385715.1 uncultured Oscillospiraceae bacterium
GCCTTCATCGGCCCCTGCGCCGCCAAGAAGCTGGAGGCCAGCCGCCGCTCCATCCGCAGCGACGTGGACTTCGTCCTCACCTTTGAGGAGCTCCAGGGCATGTTCGAGGCGAAAAACGTCCGCTTCGAGGACATCCCCCCGGAGGAGGAGGTGCCTCTCACCGAGGGTACCGGCGCCGGGAGAGGCTTTGCCGTCACCGGCGGCGTGGCCGGGGCGGTGGTGGCCGCCATCCACCGCATGGACCCGGACCGGGAGGTGAAGGTGGCCTCCGCCGAGGGCCTGGACAACTGCAAGAAGATGCTCCTCCTGGCCAAGGCCGGCAAGTACAACGGCTACCTCCTGGAGGGCATGGCCTGTCCCGGCGGCTGTGTGGCCGGCGCGGGCACCATCCAGCCCGTGGCCCGCTCCGCTGCCGCCATCAATAAGTACAGCCGGGAGGCGGAGAAGCAAAACGCCCTGGACTCCGACTACGAGCTGGACCTGCCCCTGCTGAAATAAGGCGCTGCGCCCCCTCTTCCGTCGCTTTGGCGGTGGAAAGAGGGGGCTTTTTCCCGCTTTTTGTCCAGTTTCCGCCTTTACAAACCCGGCGGGGCGTGATACCATGTGGACTAATCACAACTGAGATGAAGGAGCGTCGAACTGCCATGGCCTACTACTACAGCGAACCGTCCCACACCTTCAGCGAGTACCTGCTGGTGCCCGGCTACACCTCCCCCGACTGCATCCCCGCCAACGTGTCCCTCCGCACCCCCCTGGTGAAGTACCGCAAGGGCCAGGAGGAGTCCCCCCTCTCCCTGAACATCCCCCTGGTGTCGGCCATCATGCAGTCCGTGTCCAACGACACCCTGGCGGTGGCCCTGGCCAAGGAGGGCGGCATCTCCTTCATCTACGGCTCCCAGTCCGCGGAGGACGAGGCGGCCATGGTGGCCCGGGTGAAGAGCTACAAGGCGGGCTTCGTCCCCAGCGACTCCAACCTCTCCCCCGACGCCACCATGCAGGATGTGCTGGAGCTGAAGAAGCGCACCGGCCACTCCACCGTGGCCATCACCTCCGACGGCACCAGCGCGGGCAGGCTCCTGGGTATCGTCACCAGCCGGGACTACCGGGTCAGCCGCATGGACCCCGCCACCAAAGTCAGCACCTTCATGACCCCCTTCGAGCGCCTCGTCACCGCCCCCGAGGGCACCACCCTCAAGGAGGCCAACGACATCATCTGGGACCACAAGCTCAACTCCCTGCCCATCGTCAGCGCCGACGGCAGGCTCCTCTACTTCGTCTTCCGCAAGGACTACGAGCAGCACAAGGAGAACCCCGCGGAGCTGCTGGACGCCCAGAAGCGCTACATGGTGGGCGCGGGCATCAACACCAAGGACTATGAGACGCGGGTGCCCGCCCTCATCGAGGCCGGGGCCGACGTTCTCTGCATCGACTCCTCCGAGGGCTACTCCTGCTGGCAGGAGCGGACGCTCCGCTTCATCCGGGAGCGCTACGGCGAGAGCGTCAAGGTGGGGGCCGGCAACGTGGTGGACCGGGACGGCTTCCGCTTCCTGGCCGAGGCCGGGGCCGACTTCGTGAAGGTGGGCATCGGCGGCGGCTCCATCTGCATCACCCGGGAGACCAAGGGCATCGGCCGGGGCCAGGCCACCGCCCTCATCGAGGTGGCCGCCGCCCGGGACGAGTACTTCGCCGAGACCGGCATCTATGTCCCCATCTGCTCCGACGGCGGCATCGTCCACGACTACCACATGACCCTGGCTCTCGCCATGGGCGCCGACTTCATCATGCTGGGCCGGTACTTCGCCCGCTTCGACGAGAGCCCCACCAACCGGGTGCTGGTCAACGGCCAGTACATGAAGGAGTACTGGGGCGAGGGCTCCAACCGGGCCCGGAACTGGCAGCGCTACGACCTGGGCGGCGCCACCGGCCTTGCCTTCGAGGAGGGCGTGGACTCCTACGTCACCTACGCCGGCCCCCTGAAGGAAAACGTGGCCAAGAGCCTGTACAAGGTGAAGTCCACCATGTGCAACTGCGGCGTCACCACCATCCCCGACCTCCAGAAGAACGCAAAGCTCACCCTGGTGTCCGCCACCTCCATCGTGGAGGGCGGCTACCACGACGTGGTGCTCAAGGCCCACGGCAACAGCCAGCACTGAGATACGCTCCGCTCCTGAGAAGGTCTCCTCCGGCGGCCCGGTTTCGGGCCGCCGGAGGCCGTTTTCCGGCAAATATAAAGAAAAATGGCGGGAAAACCCTTGCATTTCGCGAAAAACGGAGTATGATAGCCACAGAAAGAGAGGGACGGCCTTTCGTCCCCACAGATCAAGGAAAGAGGCATAACCATGACAAAAGTAAACGTGATCTCCGGCTTTTTGGGCGCCGGGAAAACCACCCTTATCAAAAAGCTCCTGGAGGAGGCCCTGAAGGGGGAGAAGATCGTTCTGATTGAAAATGAGTTCGGCGAGATCGGCATCGACGGCGGCTTTCTCAAGGACGCTGGCATCGAGATCTCCGAGATGAACTCCGGGTGCATCTGCTGCTCCCTGGTGGGGGACTTCGGCGAGGCCCTGAAGAAGGTGATGGCCCAGTTCCATCCCGACCGGATTCTCATCGAGCCCTCCGGCGTGGGGAAGCTCTCCGACGTGATCCGGGCCATCCAGGGCGTGGTGGCCCAGGAGCCGGACATGGTACTGGGCAGCGCCGTCACCGTGGCCGACGCCACCAAGTGCAAGGTGTATCTGAAGAACTTCGGCGAGTTCTATGAGAACCAGGTGCAGTACGCCGGGGCCATCGTCCTCAGCCGCACCCAGAAGGCCAGCCCCGCCAAGGTGGAGGAGGCCGTGGCCCTGCTCCGGGAGAAGAACCCCGGCGCCCCCATCGTCACCACCCCTTGGGACCAGCTCACCGGCGGGCAGCTCCTCTCCGCCATGGAGGAGGGCAACACCCTGGCCGCCGACCTCATGGCCGAGGAGGAGGTCTGCCCTGTCTGCGGCTGCCACCACGACCATGAGCACCATCATGAGCATGAGCATGACCATGACCACGAGCACCACCATGACCATGACCACTGCGAGCACGACCACGAGCATGAGCACCACCATGACCACGACCACTGCGAGCATGACCATGACCATGAGCACGAGCATCACCATGACCATGATCATGACCACGACTGCGGCTGCGGCCATGACCATGACCACCACCATCACCACCACGGCCACCACGCCGACGAGGTGTTTGCCAGCTGGGGCGTGGAGACCACCCACACCTTCACGGCGGAGCAGCTGGAGAAGATCCTCACCGCCCTGGACGGCGGGGCCTACGGCGCGGTGCTCCGGGCCAAGGGCATCGTAAACGGCGGCGACGGCGTGTGGTACCACTTCGACTACGTGCCGGAGGACCACCAGATCCGCACCGGCCCCGCGGACTACACCGGCCGTCTCTGCGTCATCGGCAGCCAGCTGAAGGAGGAGGACCTCAAGGCCCTCTTCGAGGTGTGATATGGCCCGGCAGGAGACAGTCTACCCGGTGTATATGATCGCCGGGTTTCTGGACAGCGGCAAGACCTCCTTCATCAACGGCATCCTCTCCGACGGCTTCGCTCTGGAGGACCGGACGCTGCTCCTCTGCTGCGAGGAGGGGGAGGTGGAATATGACCCCAAGGCGCTCCACAATGTCACCGTGGTGAAAGTGGAGGATCAGGAGACCCTGACCCCCGCATTCCTCCTGGAGCAGCAGAAGAAGTGCAAAGCCACCCAGATCATCGTGGAGTACAACGGCATGTGGGACATCCAGCCCTTCTACGAGACGGGCATGCCGAAGAACTGGGTCCTCTACCAGATCATCTTCACCGTGGAGGGCCCCACCTTCGACCTCTACACCCGGAACATGGGCCCCCTGATGCTGGAGAAGCTCCGCAACGCGGACATGATCCTCATCAACCGCTGCGACGACGACCTCTGTACCGCCCTGCGGCGGCGGAACCTGCGGCTCATCAACCGCCGGGCGGACATCTACCTGGAGAAGGAGGACGGCACCAGCGAGGACTACATGGACGGCACGGTGTCCGCCTTCGATCTCTCGGGGCCGGAGCTGCGGATCGCCGACGAGGACTACGGCCTCTGGTATGTGGAGATCATAGACAACCCCGCCATGTACGCGGGGAAGACGGTGGTCTTCCGGGCCATGATGTGCAAGCCGCCGAAATACGGCGACTACTTCACCCCCGGCCGCTTCGCCATGGTCTGCTGCGAGCAGGACATGAGCTTCCTGGCGCTGGCCTGCATCGGCTGGGACGTGTCGGAGATCCCGGAAAAAACCTGGGTGGAGGTCACCGCCCGGGTGTCCCTGGAGCACTGGGACCCCTACGGGGAGGAGGACGGCCCCGTCCTCCATGTGACAAACCTCTGCCCCTGCGAAAAGCCGGCGGAGGAAGTCGTGCAGATGTAATACCGGAGACAGGGCCGGCGGCGGAAGGATTTCCGCCGCCGGCCCTTGCGCTGGGGCCCCGCTCCCGGTCGGCGGCGGGCCAGGCACAGGCAGGCGTCCTCCCGCATAAGACGGGGTAGGGCCCTATGGGGCCCGAGAGGAGTGAACACGATATGGGCATCGTATCCCGCCTTCTGACCGTCGTGCGGGAGGTCACGTCCCTGGGCCTGGGGGGAGAGGGGCTGCCCCGGCCCACCCGGCTGGTCTACGTGCTGCTGACGGCCCTGGGGACCATTCTGGCGACCTGGGGCGTGCTGCTGCTGCGGAAATACTTCGGGGCAGAGGGCATACTGATCCTGGGGATCATCGGCGTGGCGGTGTTCTGGGGTTGGGTGCTCCGGTGGCTCCACGCCGACGGCCGCGTCACCTTCAGCCATGTGCTGGTGATCTGGCTGATGGCCTCCGGCACGGTGATGGGGGGCGCCAGCTACTACCTGGCCCTCCGGGGCATCACCGACACCCTGGAGACCCTGGCCCGCTACGTCATGGTGGAGACGGTGGCCGGCAGCGCCGGCTACCTGGCCAAGAGCACCATGGAGAACGTCATGGGCCGCAAGAACCCGCCGGGCCAGGACGTCTGACCCCCCGGCCCTCCGTCAGGATGCTTTTTCTATACAAACAATTCAGACTTTTGTAACATCCTGTGCTGGTTTTGTTAACATCCTCCGTGTAACATAGGATTTGCAAGTGACAAGAGCTTCTTTTTCATCCAATCCTCCAAACGATAGGGAAACCAGGGCGCCGCTGCCGCGCGGCATCCTGGTTTTTTCCTGTCGTTTTCTTGTTCCGCCCTTTGACATTCCCTCCGCCGCCCACTATACTTATAGGTAAACATCAGGGCCCCTCCGGGGACCCGGGCAGGAGGAATCGTTATGCTTCATATCGGCATTCTGGGCGCGGGGCGCATCGCCGTCACCATGGCCCAAACCATCCGCGGCATGCGGGAGAACGATGAGGACGTCTGTCTCTACGCCGTGGCCGCCCGGGAGGAGGAGCGGGCCCGGACCTTTGCCCGGGCCCACGGCGTGGAAAAGGCCTACGGCTCCTACGAGGCCATGCTGTCGGACCCGGCGGTGGATCTGGTGTACGTGGCCACGCCCCACTCCCACCACTACCAGCACGCCATGCTGTGCCTGTCCCACGGCAAGCACGTCCTCTGCGAGAAGGCCTTCACCGTCAACGCCCAGCAGGCCCAGGAGCTCACCCGCTGCGCCCGGGAGCGGGGGCTCCTCATCACCGAGGCCATCTGGACCCGCTACCAGCCCATGCGGCAAACGCTCGCGGACCTTCTGGCCTCCGGAGCCATCGGACAGCCGGAACACCTCACCGCCAATCTCTGCTACGCCATCACCGACAAGGAGCGGATCGTCCGGCCGGAGCTGGCCGGCGGCGCCCTGCTGGACGTGGGGGTCTACGCCCTCAACTTCGCGGAGATGGTCTTCGGCCGGGCCCAGGGGGTCCAGGCCGTCTGCGTCAAGTCCGACCAGGGGGTGGACATCTCCGACAGCATCACCCTCACCTGGCCCGACGGAAAGATGGCCGTCCTCACCGCCGGAACCCGCACCATCTCCGACCGCTTCGGCGTCATCTACGGCACCGACGGCTTTGTGATGGTGGAAAACATCAACAATCCCCAGGCCATCCGGGTATATGACCGGGCCTATCAGCTGGTGTCGGAGGTCCTCTGCCCGCCCCAGATCACCGGCTATGAGTACGAGGTGCGGGAGGCGGCGGCGTGCATCCGGGAGGGAAAAACCCAGTGCCCCTCCATGCCCCACGAGGAGACCGTCCACATGATGGCCCTGATGGACCACATCCGGGCCCAGATGGGCCTGCGCTACCCCTGCGAATAAGGACATGGGAAAGCCGCCGCGGACGGAATCGTCCCCGGCGGCTTCGGCCAGCCGGTCAGCGCCGCACACATGTGGACAAAAAGGCCAGGCGCGCCCCGGCCTCCGGAATAAGACAGCCTCCGCTTTTCGATAAAAATTATCGAAAAGCGGAGGCTGTCTGCATATTCTGCGCAAAACGGTGCAAATTCTTTGCAGTCGGTTCACAAGAGCGGGATTATTATTAAAATAACACGTTAGTGAGAAATGGTCACGCAGCGCCGTGAAGGCGCCAAACAAACAGGGAAGAAGTTTTACATGATGAGCAAGAACAAAGCGACCCTGCCCAAGCAGCGGAAAGACGTGCCCCTGGACGGAGGGGGCATCGACACCCTCTCCCAGCTGCTCTCCGGCGCGCTGGAGCAGGCGGGGGTAAACCGGAAAGACACCATCCGTCTGCGGCTGGCGGCGGAGGAGATCCTGGGGCTGTGGCGATCCCGGGCTGAGAGGGAAACGGTATGCACCTTCCGGTGCGGCACCCGGCTGGGGCGGATGTACATAGAGATCACGGCCCCCGGCAGCCGCATCGACCCCGACGAGGCCGCCGCCGACATGGCCGGCCAGCTGCTGTGCGCCAACCTGCTGGCCCAGGCGGGCCTCTCCCCGGTCTACTCCTACCAGGACGGGATCAACCGCCTGGCCCTCTATCCCGCCAGGCCCCAGAAAATCAGCCCCCTGCTCCAGCTGCTGCTGGCCATCCTCAGCGCGGTGGCGGTGGGGGCGGCGCTCCTGGCCCTGCCCGACTGGGCGGGAGAAGCGGCGGCCGGCGTGGTGGACCCCCTGTTTTCCGCGCTGATGGGCATCCTGCAGACGCTGGCAAGTCCCATGATCTTCCTGGGCGTGTGCTGGGGGATCATCAACATCGGGGATGTCCATATGCTGGGCCGGATCGGCAGGACGGTGCTGCTGCGCTTTCTGGGGGCCATCTTCCTGCTGACGGCGGCGACGGCGGCCTGCCTTGTGTGGCTGTTTCGGCCGGAGAGCGGAACGGCGGCCATGGGGGAAAACGCCGCCGCCCAGATCTACAGCATGATCCTGGGGATCATTCCCGCCAACGTCATCACACCGTTCCTGGAGGGCAACTCCCTGCAGATTATTCTCATGGCCATCTGCGCGGGGCTGGTGCTGCTGGTGCTGGGGGAAAAGACCTCCGCCCTGCGGGCCCTGCTGGGGCAGGTAAACACGGCGGTGCAGTTCATGATGGAGATCGTGAGCCGGTATATCGCCCTCTTTATCTTTGTGAGCCTCCTCTCCCTCATGCTCTCCGACGCCATGAGCAATCTGGGGGGCGTGGTGAAGGGGCTGGCGCTGGGGATCGCCGCCTGCGTGGCGTGGCCGCTTCTGTACGCCCTGTGGGCCTCGCTGCGCCTGAAGGTGTCCTTCCCCCTGGTGCTGCGCAAGCTGCTGCCCACCTATCTGATCGCCCTGTCCACCGCCTCCTCCTCGGCCGCGCTCTCCAGCAACCTGGAGACCTGTGAGCGCCGCCTGGGCATCTCCGGCCGCATCGTCCACTTCGCCGTCCCCTTGGGACAGGTGGTGTTCAAGACCGGCGCCGCCGTGGGCTTTCTGGTGCTGGCGATGGGGCTGGCGGAGTTCTACGGCGTGGCCATGCCCCCCTCCTGGGTGGTCACCGGCGTGCTGACGGCGGCGCTGCTGGCCATCGCCGCCCCGCCGGTACCCGGCGGGAGCCTGACCTGCTACACGGTGCTGCTGACCCAGCTGGGCATCCCGGCGGAGGCCATCGGCCTGGCGGTGGCGGGCAATGTGATCCTGGATTTCTTTATGACCTCCTGCGGCATCTCCTGCCTGCAGTCGGAGCTGATGCTCTCGGCCAACAAGCTGGGAATGCTGGATCGGGAGCAGCTGAAAAAGGAGTAGATGGGATGAGGAAACACCTTATTTATCTGGCTATGCTGGTCCTTCTGGCAGGGCTGCTGGCGGGCTGCACCGGGTCCTCCGACGAGAAGACCCCCATCACCGACATCCGCCAGCTGGATGGTCAGACCATCGGGGTCATGACCGGCTCCACCTTCGACCAGTACACCGATATGTATATCAACAACGCGAAAAAGGAGTACTACACCTCCTACGCCGACATGGCCCTGGCGGTGGAGCAGGGGAAGATCGCCGCCTTCCTCATGGACGAGCCCATGGCCCGGGTGCTGTGCGCCGAGAACCCGGGGGTGACCTACCTGCAGGACTACCTCACGGAGGACGGCTACGCCTTCGCCTTCCCCAAGACGGAGAAGGGCGCGCTCCTGCGGGACCAGATGGACGAGTTCCTTTCCCAGATCGAGGCCGACGGCACCCTGGCGGAGATCGAGGCGATCTGGTTCGGCACCGACGAGAGCGTCCAGGTGGTGGAGGACTGGACGGCGCTGCCCGCCACCAACGGCACCCTTGAATTTGCCGCCAAGTCCAGCAGCGCCCCCTTCGCCTATGTGAAGGATAATGCCACCGTGGGCTACGACGTGGACATCGTGATCCGCTTCTGCAGGGCCTACGGCTACGGACTCAACATCAACAACGTGGAGATCGCCTCCTTCCTCGCCGGCATCGAGTCGGGCAAGTACGACCTGGGGGCCGCCGGCTTCACCGTCACCGAGGAGCGCAAGGAGCAGGTCTACTTCTCCGAGCCCGACTACTACGGCGGCATCGTGGCGGTGGTGGCAAACACCGCCGCGGGCGAGGCCCGGTTTGAGACCCTGGACGACTTTGCCGGCGCCACGCTGGGTGCGGTGACCGGCACCTACCAGGACCAGCTGGCCGAGGAGACCATCCCCGGCGTCAGCATCCAGTACTACGACGACATGGCCTCTCAGCTCCTGGCGCTGCAGAACGGCTATGTGGACGGAGCCATCACCGACCTGCCCCTGGCCCGGCTGGCAACGGCCCAGCAGACCGGGCTGGCCATCTTCTCCGAGATCATCGCTCCCGACAGCTACGGCCTGGGTCTTCCCAAGGACAGCCCCCTCACCGACAAGGTCAGCGCCCTCATCGAGGGCTATGCCGAGGACGGCACCCTGGACGCCCTGACCGACAAGTGGCTGGGGGCCGATGAGAGCGTCAAGACCATCGACGTGGGGGACTACGACGCCCCCAACGGCGTCCTGCGCTACGCCCACGATCCCTCCCTGCCCCCCATGAGCTACGCCGGCGAGGGGGGAGAATCCCTGGGCTACGAGGTGGAGCTGGTGACCCTCATCGCCAGGGACCTGGGCATGGAGCTGGAGATCACCCAGGGCAACTTCAACGCCCTGATCCCCATGCTGGTGAGCGGCCGGGCGGACATCATCTCCGGCTCCATCAGCATCACCGAGGAGCGGAAAGAGAGCATTGACTTTGCTACGGCCCACTACACCGGCGGCGTGGTGCTGGTGGTCCGGGCAGAGGACCTGGGCGGAGCCGCCCAGACGGAGGATACCGGCTTCTGGGAGGGCCTTGCGGACAGCTTCCGCAAGACCTTCGTGGAGGAGAACCGCTGGCAGATGGTCCTCTCCGGCCTGGGGGTGACGGTGGTCATCTCCCTGTGCGCCGCCCTCATCGGCTCGGCGCTGGGCTTCGGCCTGTGCATGGTACGGCGCAGCCGCAGCAAAGCCGCCTCCCGCCTGGCCGCTGTCTTTATCCGCCTGGTCCAGGGCGTCCCCACCCTGGTGCTGCTGATGGTGCTCTACTACATCGTCTTTGCCAGCGCCCGCCTCAGCGGGGTGGTCATCGCCATCCTGGCCTTCTCCATCAACTTCGGCGTGTACGTCTCCGAGATGATCCGCACCGGCATCGACGCGGTGGACAAGGGCCAGTGGGAGGCCGCCGCCGCCCTGGGCTTCGGCCGGGCCAAGACCTTCACCAAGGTCATCGCCCCCCAGGCCGCCCGGCACATCCTGCCGGTGTACAAGGGGGAGCTCATCTCCATGGTCAAGATGACCTCGGTGGTGGGCTACATCGCCGTGGAGGACCTGACCAAGGCCACCGACCTGATCCGCAGCCGCACCTTTGAGGCCTTCTTCCCGCTGATCGTCACAGCGGTGATCTACTTCCTGCTGGCCTGGGCCCTCACCGCGCTGCTGGGGCTGGCGGAGCTGCGCATCGACCCCAAGCGGCGGCCCAGGGTCCTTCGGGACGTGGCGGAGGAGGCTGTGCCCGCCGCCGCGCCGGGCCTCTCGCCCCGGCCGGAGGGGGAGGCGGTCATCTCCGTGGCCCATCTGAAGAAGGCCTACCCCAACGTGACCCCGCTGAAGGACGTGACCACGGAGATCCGCCAGGGGGACGTCATCTCCATCATCGGCCCCTCGGGCACCGGCAAGAGCACCTTCCTGCGGTGCCTCAACCGCCTGGAGGAGCCCACCGGCGGGGAGATCCGGGTACTGGGCCAGGCCATGACCGGCGCCGGTCCCCGGGAGCTGAGCGCCGTCCGCCGGCGGATGGGCATGGTGTTCCAGTCCTTTTATCTGTTCCCCCACCTGACGGT
>CALWYI010000059.1 GCA_944385715.1 uncultured Oscillospiraceae bacterium
AACCCGGGGTTTGGGGCCGGGGAGGCCCCAACAGCAAGCCCCGGGGTGCGGGGACAGAGTCCCCGACGACAGACCTCGGGAAGCCGAGAGCCGCCGGCCTCCTCACGTGCACAGCGGAGCGCTGCTAAGGTAGTATAAAAATTTTACTTTCCCCAGCTTCTTCAAGCGTATACTGCGCAGGAGGCAGATGCTCTGCCTGCCAAAGGTTCTCATCCGCCGCAAAGCAATTATTTTTGAACGTCGAAAATGCTGCAGCAATAAGCATAAAGAGAACTGCTATTGTCTTCCACATAAACGCTCTCCTATACAAATGGTAATATTAAAAGAAAAATATACAAATACTATTCAAGATAGCTGCTGTCGAAGCTGTAGGGCAGCAGGTCCTTCAATGTCAGCTCCAGGGTTTTGCCATTCTGGTTCACCAGGATCACCTCCATGGTGAGCTCCGGGTTGAACTCCGCCAGCACCTGCCGGCACACCCCGCAGGGGGCGGTGAACCGCTCGGTCCGGGCGGCGATGGCGATGCGGGTAAATTTCAGATGACCCTCGCTGACCGCCTTGAACACGGCGGTGCGCTCGGCGCAGTTGGTGGGGGTGTAGCCGGCGTTCTCAATGTTGCAGCCGGTGTACACCGTGCCGTCGTCGCACTCCAGGGCCGCCCCCACGGGGAAGTGGGAGTAGGGCACATAGGCCATGTCCAGCATGGCCACCGCTTTGGCACACAGTTCCTCTCTCGTCATGGTCGTATGTCCTCCTTGTGTCGGTTTGGGAAAGGGGCTGGATTTACTGCCAGTTCACGCCGTAGTCCGGCCGGGCGTCCCAGTCGAAGATCTCCCGGACGTCGTAGAACTGGCCGTAGCGCTGGTCCACGTATTTGCTGCGCAGGGTGGTGCCGTCGGGGTGGAGCCGGTCGCATATGACGGCGCAGATGTCCTTCTTGATATAGCTGAAGCTCTCGATGCCCACGGAGCAGAGGATCCGGAACCCCTGGCTCTGGAGGTACTGGAACACGGGGCCGGTGTTCTGCCAGTCGTCGCCGTCGGGCCGCTCCCCGTGGGGGTAGAAGAGGACGTTGGTGGGACCCACCAGGCTGCCCACCTCGTCGAACCACCGCTGGGTGTCCGACTGGATCTTCTCCATGCCCAGGGTGCCCAGCCGGATGTGGCCGAAGGTGTGGCTGCCGAAGGTCCAGCCGGTGCGCTTGAGCTCGGCGATGATGGGCTTCACCGCCTCGATCTCCGACTGGCGGTAGGCCTCCATCTCATCGGTCCACTCCACGGTGTGGTCGGTCTGGGTCCGGTAGCCCAGGAGGCCCTCATAGCCGGTGACGCTCAGGCAGGCCTTGGCCCCGAAGGGGGAGAAGTCCGGGTGTTCCTCCACAAACTTGTCCAGCATGGGGATGGCGTCCAGGTCCCGGCTCACCACCTCGTTGCCCTGGGGATCCCTGCCCCAGGAGGCGATCTTCCTGTCCTCATCCAGGATCAGCTTGTAGGCAAAGCCGTTTTCCAGCATGTATTCGTAGTAGTTGGTGTCGTCATAGGAGAGGATCAGAGGCTTCTTCCCCTCGGGGAGGTACAGGGTGTTGCGGACCATCACCGCCTTGCCGCTCTCGTCGGTGGTCTCGCTCCACACGTCGGCGATGTCCACCAGCACGTACCCCCGCTCGTAGACGCTCTCCAGGATCCGCCGGTACTCCGTGGCGGTGATCATGTAGTCGTCCAGGCCCTTCTCCTGGCTGTCGCCGTCGAAGGCCAGCTCCGGGTAGGCGATGACCGGGTGGATGAAGAGGTGCTCCACGATGCCGTCGTAGGCGGCGTAGGTCACGCCGTCCCGGGTCCCGCCCTCAGGCATGACGGTGGGGTCATAGATGTCGTAGGGCTCCGGTTCCGGCTCCGGCTCCGGGGCGGGGAGCTCCTGCTCCCGGGTGTTTTCCGCGTCGGCGCTCTGGTCCGGGCCGTCGTTGTTTCCGCCGCAGGCCGCAAGGCCCAGAAGAAGGGCCAGGGCCAGCAGCAGGGCGGTGAGCTGTTTCATGGGAAAGACCTCCTCTGGGCGGGCAGCGCCGCCGGATCGTTCTGTCTCCAGTATACCACACCGCCGGTAACAAACCAACCCCGCTTTTGGGGAAAGGGTAACAAAGAGGTGACAATTCCCTCCAGGTCCCGGCGGGCAAGGCGGTTGCCATAAGACCGGGCCTGTGGTACAATAAGGAGCAAACAGAACCTCGGGTAAGAGAGAGGAGGGACCACCGCTGTGACAAAGGAGAAGAATTTCCGGAACGAGGAGGATACGGTGCTGCTGCTGGACAAGGGCAAGCAGGGGATCTTCCATCTGATATTCGGCCGGACCGGCGTGATCATTCTGCTGCTGCTGGTTCAGCTGGGACTGTATCTGGCGGCGTTCCGGCGGCTCCAGGAGCTGTACTTCGGCCCGGCCACCCTGCTGTCCCTGGCGGTGGCCCTGGTGGAGATCAGCCGCCGGGGGAACCCCAGTGTGAAGCTCAGCTGGGTACTGCTGACCATGCTGGCGCCGGTGTTTGCCATTCCGCTGTATCTGCTGGTGAACGCGGACCTGGGCCACCGGCTGGCCCACTACCGGCTGCGGGAGATCGACCGGGAGACGGCGAAATACACCCCGCCCCGGCCGGACCTCCGGGAGGAGCTGGCGGCAGAGGACCCGGGGGCCGCGGCCCTGGCGGCCTATCTGGAGGGGCGGGCAGGCTTTCCCCTCTACAAAAACTCCGATGCCCAATATTTTCCCCTGGGGGAGAATATGTTTGAAGAGATGCTGGAGCAGCTGGAGCAGGCCCGCAGCTTCATCTTCCTGGAGTACTTCATCATCGAGGAGGGCTACATGTGGGGCCGGGTCCTCAGCGTGCTGGAGCGGAAGGTGAAGGAGGGGGTGGAGGTCCGCCTGCTCTATGACGGCACCTGCGCCCTCACCAAGGTGCCCTACCAGTACCCCCAGGAGCTGCGGAAAATCGGTATCCAATGCCGGATGTACGCCCCCCTGCGGCCCCTGGTGTCCACCCACTACAACAACCGGGACCACCGGAAGATCCTGGTGGTGGACGGTCGGGTGGCCTTCACCGGCGGCATCAACCTGGCGGACGAGTACATCAACCGCCGGGTGCTCCACGGCCACTGGAAGGACACCGCCGTCATGATCTCCGGAGAGGCGGTCCGTGGCTTCACCCGCATGTTCCTCCAGATGTGGAACGTGGACGAGCGGCGGCCGGAGGACTACCAGCGGTACCTGGACGCCTCCTTCCCGGTGGAGGCCCCCGGTTTCATCCTGCCCTACGGGGACCGGCCCTTCGACCAGGAGCTGGTGGGGGAGACGGTGTATATGGACATCCTGAACCGGGCCCGGCGGTACGTCCACATCACCACCCCCTACCTCATCGTGGACAACGAGATGGTCACCGCCCTGACCTACGCCGCCAAGCGGGGGGTGGAGGTGGTGCTGATCGTGCCGGGGATCCCCGACAAGAAGTACGTCTACGCCCTCAACCAGGCCTACTACCGGGAGCTTATCGACGCGGGGGTGGAGGTCCGGGAGTACACCCCCGGCTTCATCCACGCCAAGATGTTCGTCAGCGACGACACCACCGCCGTGGTGGGCAGCATCAACCTGGACTACCGCAGCCTCTACCTCCACTTCGAGTGCGCGGCCCTGCTCTACGGCTGCGCCGCCGTGGCGGACGTGGAGCGGGACTTCCAGGAGACCAGGGAGAAGAGCCGCGTCATCACCGTGGAGGACTGCAGACACCGCAAGCTGATCTGGCGGTTCCTGGGCTGGATTTTGCGGCCCCTGGCCCCGCTGATGTGATGTACAGATGTAAATTTGGAGGCTTGCCCCAGGCCGCCGGAGGCTTTCCGGCGGGCCTGGGGATATTTTCCCAAAGGGATACAGCACGAGGAGGAAAGATGATGAAACGGAAACCGGCCCTGTTCGATCTCCACTGCGACACGCTGACCCGCTCCCTGTACCGCCCCGCCACGGCGGGGAGGGGCCTTCTGGACGACCCCGCCGCCCAGCTCTCCCTCAGCCGTGTACTGGTGGGGACCAGGTGGGTCCAGTGCTTCGCGGTGTTTGTCCCCGACGACAGGCGGGGCGCGGATGGCGCGGCCTTTTTTGACCGCTGGGCGGCGGTCTTTGCCCGGGAAATGGAGCGGGAAAAGGACCGGGTGCGCTGGTGCCGGAGCGCCGGGGACCTGGCGGCGGCCCTGGACGGCGGGAGATTCGCCGCGCTGCTGACGGTGGAGGGGGGCAGCGCCCTGGGCGGACGGCCGGAGCGGGTGGAGACCCTCTGGGACGCCGGGGTGCGGATGATGGCCCTCACCTGGAACGGGCACAACGAGCTGGCCTCCGGCCACGACACCGGCGCGGGCTTCTCCGCCTTCGGCCGGGAAGTGGTGGGGACCATGGAGGAGCGGGGCATGGTGGTGGATGTGTCCCACCTCAATGACCGGGGTTTCGAGGAGCTGCTGGGCATTGCCAAAAAGCCCTTTGTGGCCTCCCATTCCAATGCCCGGTCCGTCTGCGCCCACCGGCGGAACCTGCCCGACGACTTCATCCGGGAGATGGTGCGGCGCCGGGGCCTCATCGGCCTCAACTACTGCCGCTACTTCCTCTCCGACGAGGGCCGGGGGGACCTGGAGGACCTGTGGCGCCACGTGGAGCGGTTCCTGGCGCTGGGGGCGGAGGACTGCCTGGCCCTGGGCTCCGACTACGACGGGGCGGATATGCACCCGGATCTGGACGGTGTGGAGAAGGCCCTGGGGCTCTACGGCTTCCTGACGGGCCGGGGCCTCCCGCCGGAGACGGCGGAGAAGATCCTCTTCGGCAACGCCTGGCGGTTTTTTGCAGCGGCCCTCGCCTGAAACGGGAACCTTTTTCCGCCCGCTCCGTCTGATACCGGGGAGGGCGGAAGATTTTACCCGCCCCCGCCAAAAAGGACTTGAAAAGCCGCGCGGACTGTGGTATAACAGCGCCGACTGACATTTGTAACAAGAACGGCGGCGGGGGCCGCCTCAGGAGACCAAGACATGGAACAACGCAGGCAATCCTTTTTCTCGGCGGACGACGCCAACTACCTGGCCCGGGCGGAGGCCGCGGACCGGGCCAACGAGTACCTCTACCGGGTGCTGGACATCGGGCAGTACATGCTCCAGAGCGGGGCGGAGATCAGCCGGGTGGAGGACAGCATCCGGAGGCTGTGCACCTCCTTCGGCGCGGAGCGCACCGACGTGCTCTCCATCACCTCCAGCATCATCGTCACCATCTACGCCCCCCAGTTCGGGGCGGTGACCCAGACCCGCCGGGTGGGGGGGCAGCAGTACGACCTCCACCGCCTGGAGCTCCTCAACCAGCTCAGCCGCCGCATCTGCACGGAGTATCTGAGCCTGGAGGAGACGGAGGCGGCGCTGGACGATATCCGCAGCGCCCCCCAGTACCCCTTCGGGGTGCAGCTGCTCACTTACGCCCTCATCTCCGCCTCCTTCTCCCTGTTTTTCGGCGGCAGCGTTCTGGACGCGGTGGCCTCGGGCCTCATCGGCGTGGTGCTGCGGTATCTGGACCGGAGCATCCGCAGCACGGAGGCCAACGCCTTCGTCTCCTCCCTGATCTGCTCCTGCCTGGGCGGTCTGCTGGCGGCGCTGTCCGTGCGGATCGGGCTGGGGGAGTCGGTGGATATGATCAGCATCGGCAACATCATGCTGCTGATCCCCGGCATCGCCCTGACCAACTCCCTGCGGGACATGTTCACCGGCAACACCATCTCCGGCCTCCTGCGCTTCAGTGAGGCCATATTGCTGGCGCTCACCATCGCCTTCGGCTTCGCCGCGGTGGCGGCGCTGATGTGAGGAGGGGAGGCTGTTATGGATTATGTATTGCAGCTGGCGGCCGCCTTCTCCGGCTCCATGGGCTTCGCCCTTCTCTTCCAGGTCCGGCGGGGGAAGCTGCTCCTCGCCAGTCTGGGGGGCCTTCTGGCCTGGGCGGTGTATCTGGCTCTGGGGCCGGCGATCCCCCAGGATGTGCCCCGGTTCTTCATCGCCTCGGTGGCGCTGACCATCTACGGCGAGACCCTGGCCCGGGTGGTCAAATGTCCCGCAACCCTGTTCCTGGTGACGGCGGCGGTGCCGCTGATCCCCGGCGGGTCCCTGTACCACACCATGCGGTACTTTGTGGCGGGGGATTTCACCGCCTGCTCCGCCCAGGGGCTGAGTACCATGCTGCTGGCCCTGGCCATCGCCGCGGGCATGATCGTGCCCACGTCCCTGTTCCAGCTGGTGCGCCGGGTGCGGGTGTGGCGGCAGCGGAGAGACGAGCTGAAAAAATGAGCCGCGCGCCCGGTCCCTTTGGGCCGGGCGCCTCTGCTTTTTTGCCAAAAATCGGCGGCGATCTCCCGGATGGTTTTCCGCCGGGGGTGGTTGTTTTTTTCCGTCGGATTTGCTATGCTGGGACAGGAGCAATAACCAACGGAGCGACACAGCGGAGGAACGCAAATGATTCGCATTCTGATCGTGGAAGATGAAAAGCCCATCGCCGACCTGCTGGACATGAGCCTGACGGCGGCGGGCTACACCTGCGACTGCCGCATGAGCGGCACCGAGGCGGCGGACGCGGTGGGGGAGAAGCGCTACGACCTGATCCTGCTGGATGTGATGCTGCCGGGGATCGACGGCTTCGAGCTCATGGAGTACCTGGCCCCCCTGGGGATCCCGGTGATCTTCATCACCGCCCGCAGCGCCGTGAAGGACCGGATCAAGGGACTGAAGCTGGGGGCCGACGACTATATTGTCAAGCCCTTTGAGATCGCGGAGCTGCTGGCCCGGGTGGAGACGGTGCTGCGCCGCTGCCACAAGACCGACGACACCATCGTGGTGGGGGATGTGACGGTGGACACCCAGTCCCGGGTGGTGAAGCGGGGCGGCGAGGTGGTGCCTCTCACCGCCAAGGAGTACGCCCTGCTGCTGCTGTTCCTGCAGAACCGGAACATCGCCCTCTTCCGGGAGACCATCTACGAGCGGGTGTGGGAGAACGACTACATGGGTGACAGCCGCACCGTGGACCTCCACGTCCAGCGCCTGCGGAAGAAGCTGGGCTGGCAGGACCGGATCACCGCCGTCTACAAGGTGGGCTACCGTCTGGAGGTCCGGGAATGAAGATCGCCTGGAAGGTAGCCCTGGCCACGCTGTCCATCCTGGTGGTGTTTTTCGGCGCGGGCAGCAGCCTTCTGGTGAGCCTGGCCTTCCGCTCCTCCCTGACCCGGGAGGTGGAGGTGGCCCAGGAGGAGCTGCAGATGCTGCGGCTGTCCTATGAGGCGGTGTGCCTGGCCCGGGGCGTCACCCTGGAGAACATGTTCAAGGAGGGCCGGGGGGTGGCCCGGGTGCTGGAGGAGAACCGCTACTTTGCCGGCCGGCAGTTCCAGGTGACCACGGAGGCGGGAAGGACGGTATACTCCACCATGGAGGCCGCCAGCGACCGGGAGCTGCTGGAGGAGATCGGCGAGGACACCTGGGGCTACTCCATCCGCCGGGAGGAGAAGACCGGGCAGGTGTACATCCACTGCGCCGACACCGTCTCCCTGGACGACGGCGTGCTGTATCTGGAGTGCGCCCGGGATATCAGCAGCCTCTTTACCGACCGGGAGACCCACTACCGGATCTATCGCTACCTGCTGCTGGCGGTGGTGGCCTCCGCCGGCGGCGTGCTGATCCTGGCCTCCTTCTGGCTGACCCGCCCCATCCGGGACCTGGGCAGGACCGCCGGCCAGCTGGCCGCCGGGGACTACGCCTCCCGGGCGGAGGTGGTGGGCGGCGACGAGGTCAGTGAGCTGGCGGAGAGCTTCAACCACATGGCCGACGCCGTGGAGAAAAACGTCCACGCCCTGGCCGACGCCGCCCGGCGGCAGGAGGAGTTCACCTCCAATTTCATCCATGAGCTGAAAACGCCCCTCACCTCCATCATCGGCTACGCGGACATGCTCCGGGGCGGCGCGCTGAATGAGGAGCAGACCCGGAAGGCCGCCGGCTACATCTTCTCCGAGGGGAAACGGCTGGAGCGGCTGAGTATGGCGCTGATGGACCTGCTGGTGGCGGGCCACGGGGCCGTGGAGGTGGGGGAGGTGGATATGGAGGCGCTGTGCCGCCAGGCGGCGGAGGCCGTCCGGCCCGCCCTGGCCGCCCGGGGGATCGCCCTGGAGGTCCAGGCCCGGCCGGGGACCCTGCGGGGCAGCGAGAGCCTTCTCAAGACCATGCTCATCAACCTTCTGGACAACGCCCGGAAGGCCTCCCAGCCGGGGCAGACGGTGACCCTCACCGGCCTGGCGGAGGAGAAGGGCTACCGCCTGACCGTGGCGGACCAGGGCCGGGGCATCCCCCGGCAGGACCTGGAGCGGATCACGGAGGCGTTTTACATGGTGGACAAGTCCCGGACCCGGGCGGAGGGCGGCGCCGGCCTGGGGCTGGCCCTGTGCAAGACCGTGGCCGCCTTCCACGGCGGCGCGCTGCGCTTTGCCAGCAGGGAGGGGCAGGGTACCACGGTGGAGGTCACGCTGGGAGGTGCCGCTGATGAATAAGAAGTTCTGGGCGGCGCTGGCCCTGGCGGCGGCGCTGACCGCCCTGGCCTTTTACCTCCCGCCCCAGCTCTCCCGGTGGGACGACGAGAAGATCATGGACGAGCCCCGGGTCACCCAGCTGGAGGACCGGGAGGGCCTGGCGGACAGCCTGCGGCTGACGGTGGCGGAGAAGCTCCTGCTGATGCAGGGGGGCAACCTGTCCTACCTGGCGCTGCCCGGGGGAGAGGCCCAGGTCCGCTACACCATTGAGGATGCGTCCGACGGTGTGTACATCAGCAGCGAGCCGGAGGTGGAGGGCCCCGAGGAGAACGAGGAGGAGTGGAGCGTCCGGCTGGCCGGGGTCCGGCGGGAGATGCTGGCCCTCCAGCGCGCCGGCGCCCTGCCGGAGCTGTGGGCGGAGAACGTCCAGGCGGAGCTCACCGGCAGCGAGGAGGTCCTGTGCATCGACAACGACACCCAGCTGAGCTTTCTCATCTGCCATATGAGCCTCACATTTCCCAACTGGAATGTGGGGGTGAGCTTTGACCAGAAGTCGGGGAAGATCCTGTCCATGTCCCTGCGGTGGCTGCGGACCCAGCCTCCCAGTTGGGGAGCAGCGGGCACCGTCGGATTCGGCGGCGCCTGGCGGGACTACTGGGGCATGGACAGTGTGGACCCCAACTGGAACACCCCCAGGGTCAGCGAGATCCTGTCCGCCTCCGCGCCCCTGGCGGGGAACAGCGGAGACTACTCCGCCGCGGGGGAAGTCGCCTTCACCTATGACGGCCAGACCCTGCGGGCGCCGCTGTACGGCTGGTGCTCCGGCGGCAGCTGCGCCGTGCAGTGGAATACCTGAGCGGGACGGCCCGGGCCGTCCCATGACCCCGGCGGGACCGGAACGCGGCCCCGCCCTGCCCGTCCGCCGGGGCGGCGGACGATAGAAAAAAGGAGGAACCTTACCCATGAATTCCTACAGCCGCAGGAGGCGGCGCAGACAGTGGTATGTGGGGCCGGGAGGGCTGCTGGCGGTGCTGGCAGTGATCGCGGCCGCTGTGTTGGCGGTGGTGCTTTTCCAGGGCTGCGGCACGGATGCGCCGCCTGCCGGGGAGGATACCGCCCAGACCGATGGAGATGGCCAGACCGGCGGCCAGGACGACCGGCAGCCCGGGGACAGCCAGCCCCAGGAGGTCAAAACCTCCGCCGGCGTCAGCTGCACCCTCACCGATCTGGGGGAGGAGGCCATCTACACCGGGGAGCTGGTGCTGGTGAACAACTGGACCCTCTACCACTTCCCGGAGGAGCAGGAGCTGGTGAGCATCTACGCGGAGAAGAACGACAGCTACTACGTGGCCGGCAGCGAGGTGTACCTGGCCCCCGCGGCCATGGAGGCCCTCAACGCCATGCTGGGGGACTTTACCGCCCAGGGGGGCAGCAAAAGCGTCAACGTGGTGGCGGGCTACCGCACCGAGGAGTTCCAGCAGCACCTCTTTGACCAGAGCGCGGAGCAAAACGGCCTGGAGCACGCCCAGCAGTATGTGGCCCAGCCCGGGGGCAGCGAGCACCACACGGGACTGGTGGTGGACCTGAGCATCTACCACGACAACGGCACCAGCGAGGAGTACCACGGCACCGGCGAGTACGCCTGGATCAACGGAAACTGCCAGAACTACGGCTACGTGGTCCGGTACGCCGAGGACAAGGCGGACCTCACCGGCATCGCCAACGAGCCCTGGCACTTCCGCTATGTGGGGGTGCCCCACGCCACGCAGATGGTGAAGGAGGGGCTCTGCCTGGAGGAGTACATCGACTACCTCAAAGACTACACCGCCGACGGCGAGCACCTGATGATCGAGTGTGCTTCCGGCACCTATGAGGTGTGGTACGCCCAGGGGAGCGAGGTCTACCTCCCCGACAGCGGGGACTATACCGTCTCCGGCAACAACGTGGACGGAATCATCGTCACCTGCAGGGTGGGGTGAAAATCTGCCGCTCTCCCGGCCGGGAGGGCGGCTTTTTTGCCGGTCCCACCGGCGGGGGGGTTGCCCGCCTTGCCAGGCGGCGGGGGGCCTTATCAGAGGAAGGTTCCTCTGAACGTCTCTTTTTTCTTTTCGCTTTGCGCTGCGGCCGAAGCCAGCCGCTTCGGGGCTTGGCCCCGGGCCTCCCCGGCCCGGACCCGGGTAACTTTTTGTACGCACAAAAAGTCACCAAAAAAGCGCCGGGGAGACCCC
>CALWYI010000060.1 GCA_944385715.1 uncultured Oscillospiraceae bacterium
CAGTCGGCGGCGGCCACGGTCTTGCCGTCGTCGTTGAGGCGCATATAGAAGGCCTTGATCTCCTTGGGGTAGTCGGTGACGAACACCGGCTTCTTGAACACCTGCTCAGTGAGGTAGCGCTCGTGCTCGGTCTGGAGGTCGCAGCCCCAGTCTACCTTGTAGTCGAACTTGTCGTTGTTCTGCTTGAGGATCTCCACCGCCTCGGTGTAGCTCACCCGGCCGAAGTCGGAGGAGGCCACGTGCTCCAGCCGCTCCTTCAGGCCCTTGTCCACGAAGGAGTTGAAGAAGGCCATCTCCTGGGGGCACTTGTCCATGACGGTGCGGATGATGTGCTTGATCATGGCCTCCGCCACCTCCATGTCCCCCTTGAGGTCGCAGAAGGCCATCTCCGGCTCGATCATCCAGAACTCGGCGGCGTGGCGCTGGGTGTTGGAGTTCTCCGCCCGGAAGGTGGGGCCGAAGGTGTACACATCGCCGAAGGCCATGGCGAAGTTCTCAGCGTTGAGCTGACCGGACACGGTGAGGTTGGCGTGCTTGCCGAAGAAGTCCTGGCTGAAGTCCACCGCGCCGTCCGCGGTCTTGGGCACGTTCTCCAGGTCCAGGGTGGTCACCTGGAACATCTCACCGGCACCCTCGCAGTCGCTGGCGGTGATGATGGGGGTGTGGACGTAGACGAAGCCCCGGTCCTGGAAGAAGGTGTGGATGGCGTGGGCCGCCACACTGCGGACCCGGAACACCGCGGAGAACAGGTTGGTGCGGGGCCGCAGATGGGCGATGGTCCGCAGATACTCCACGCTGTGGCGCTTCTTCTGGAGGGGGTAGTCCGGGGTGGAGGGACCCTCCACCGCGATGGAGCTGGCCTTCACCTCCAGGGGCTGCTTGGCCTCGGGGGTCAGCACCAGGGTGCCGGTGACGATCAGGGCCGCGCCCACGTTCTGTCCGGCGATCTCCTTGTAATTATCCAGTACATTGGCGTCCATCACCACCTGGAGGTTCCTGAAGCAGGAGCCGTCGTTGAGCTCGATGAACCCAAAGGTCTTCATGTCCCGAATGGTGCGGGCCCAGCCGCACACCGTCACCGTCTGGCCGCTCAGCTCCTGGCTGTCGGCGTAGAGGGCCGCGATTTTGATCCTTTCCATATGTCTTCACCTGCATTTTCATAGTAATTGGGTGCATTTATCCAGAATAGGTGTATTATACCGCCCTGCCCTCTGTTTTACAAGTGTTTTTCCCGGTTCCGCCGGGAATCTCCCCCGGCATTTCCGCCAAAAATTTTACCGTTGCCCAAACGCCCCTTGACATTTCCGCGTGCTCCATTCATAATATAAGCGTTAGCTTATTTTATAAACTTTTATTTAGGAGGGATGTCCATGACCCAGCGGGAGCGGCAGATCCTCCGGTGGATCGAGGAGAACCCCATGATCTCCCAGCAGGAGCTGGCGGACAAGGCGGGGATCACCCGGTCCTCGGCGGCGGTCCACATCTCCAATCTCATGAAGAAGGGCCACATTGCCGGCAAGGGCTACATCGTCCGCACCGCCCCCTACGCGGTGGTGGTGGGGGGCGTGAACATGGACATCGGCGGCCGGGCCTACGCCCCCCTGGTGCCCCGGGACTCCAACCCCGGCCAGGTCCGCATGAGCCTGGGGGGCGTGGGGCGGAACATCGCCCACAACCTGTGCCTTCTGGGCACGGAGGTGAAGTTCCTCACCGCCTTCGGCGACGACCTCTCCGCCCAGAAGCTGGCGGCCTCCTGCGGGGAGCTGGGCATGGACATCAGCCACGCCCTTCAGATCCCCGGCGCCGCCACCTCCACCTATCTCTTTCTCTCCGGTCCGGAGGGGGACATGGAGCTGGCCGTCAGCGACATGGATATCTACCGCCATGTGACGCCGGCGTACCTCACCGCCCGGGTAAGCCTCCTCCACAGCGCCCAGCTCATTATTCTGGATACCAACATCCCGGAGGAGTCCATCCGCTGGCTGGCGGAGAACGCCCGGGTCCCTCTCTTCGCCGACCCGGTATCCACCGCCAAGGCGGAGAAGCTCCGGGGGGTGCTGGGCAAACTCCACACCCTCAAGCCCAACCGCATCGAGGCGGAGCTCCTCAGCGGCGTGGCCATCACCGATGAGGACAGCCTTCGCCGCTGCGCCGACGCCCTGTTGAATACCGGCCTCCGGCGGGTGTTCATCAGCCTGGGCGGCGACGGGGTCTACGCCGCCGACCACAGCGGCAGCTGCCATATCCCCTGCTTCCCGGCCAGGATGGTAAACACCACCGGCTGCGGCGACGCCTTCATGGCGGCCATCGCCTGGGCCTACCTGGAGGGGACCGATCTGGAGAATACCGCCCGGGCGGGCCTGGCCGCCTCGGCCATCGCCATGGAGAGCGAGGAGACCATCAATCCCGCCATGAGCGTGGAGAGCCTCCGGCAGAGGCTGGGGACTGCCGGTTAGCAGCGGTCGAGTGCCTCCGAAGCGAGCCGCTTCGGGCTTTGGCTCCCGGGGCTCCCCGCCCCGGACCCGGGGATTGCCTCCGGCGGGCCCACTTTTGGACGCCCAAAAGTGGGCGGAAAACCGCTGGGGAGACCCCAGACCTCCTTCGTTTGTCCAATCGGACGCCACCAAATTTGCCCCTGCTTTGCCACTGAACCAGATTCTTTAGCATCTGATCTCCGCCGGGTTGCGCATCCGACTTCGGCTGTCGCCCTGTCAAAGGGATAGATTTATCTTGGGTTTTGCAGCGAGAAACGCCTATCATCCCGAGGGCCGTCAGGCGAAGTTGGATGCTTGCCGCACCGATCACGAGGAGCCAGCGGCAAAGAGGTGTTTCAGTGGCTGCCCGGTATCAGCACTGATAATAACCGATTGGGCAAAGGAATCCAAAACCTTGGTTTTGGCGCGCTTTTGGGTACTTTTCTCGCGTGAGAAAAGTACCCCGCCCGTGGGTGCGGGAACCCACAAAGAGGAGGGCCGCTTCCGGCCCCTTCAGAAGCACCATCTACTTTAATATAAAAAAACAAACAATACAGGAGGAACACCATGAACAAGTATCTTGACATCGCCCCTGAGGTTGCCGCCGCTCTGGCGGCGGGCAAGCCTGTGGTGGCCCTGGAGTCCACCATCATCTCCCACGGCATGCCCTACCCCCAGAACGTGGAGACCGCTCTCGCGGTGGAGAAGATCGTCCGGGAGAACGGCGCCGTCCCCGCCACCATCGCCATCATCGGCGGGCGGCTGAAGGCGGGCCTCACCCCCGAGGAGATCGAGTACTTCGGCAAGAAGGGCCCGGAGATCGCCAAAGCCAGCCGCCGGGACCTGCCGGTCCTCATCGCCAAGGGCCAGGACGGCGCCTGCACCGTCACCACCACCATGATGATCGCCCACATGGCGGGCATCTCCGTGTTCGCCACCGGCGGCATCGGCGGCGTCCACCGGGGGGCCGAGACCACCATGGACATCTCCGCCGACCTGGAGGAGCTGGGCCAGACCCCGGTGATGGTCATCTGCGCCGGGGCCAAGTCCATTCTGGACCTGGGGCTGACCCTGGAGTACCTGGAGACCAAGGGCGTGCCCGTCATCGGCTACGGCACCGACGAGCTACCCGCCTTCTACACCCGGAAGTCCGGCTTCGGCGTGGACTACCGGCTGGACACCCCGGCGGAGCTGGCCGCCGCCTTCCACGCCCAGCGGGCCATGGGCCTCAAGGGCGGCATGCTGGTGACCAACCCCATCCCCGAGGAGTACTCCATGGACGCCGACGTCATCAACGCCGCCATCGACCAGGCCGTGGCGGAGTGCAAGGCCCAGGGCATCCACGGCAAGGCCACCACCCCCTTCCTGCTGGCCCGGATCAAGGACATCACCGGCGGTGACAGCCTGGACAGCAACATCCAGCTGGTGTTCAACAACGCCCGTCTGGCCGCCAGGACCGCCGGCGAGCTCAGCAAGCTGGGCTGATATGGAGACTTTTCTCCCGGAGGCCGTCAATGTGTGGGGCTTTACCATGGTGGGCTCCCCCTGGCCCCTCATCGGGGCCTATCTGGCGGCAATCAACCTGATCGCACTCCTGATGATGTGGTCCGACAAGCGCCGCGCCAAAAGGGACGGCGCAAGGCGGATCTCCGAAAAGGCCCTGTTCCTGTCCGCCATTCTGGGCGGCAGCGTGGGGGCCATTCTGGGGATGCGGCTCTTTCGCCACAAGACAAAGCACTGGTATTTCGTATGGGGCATGCCGGCCATCCTCCTGCTCCAGCTGGCGCTGGCGGTTTGGGCATGGTACGCGTACTTTTCTTTGTGAACAAAGAAAAGTACCAAAAGAAAAACTTTTTGCCGCGAAACTCTGTTTCGCGGAGGGACCACTCTTTCAGCGCCGCTCCGGGTAATCCGGGGCGGTGCTTCTTTATGGAATGTTTACCGATTCTTAATACTTTCTCTAAAGATATACCTTGACAGACGAAGTATTGCGTGGTAGGATGTGGCCATCACAGCGAGGGGCGGGGCGTACCGCCCGAGGAAAGGAGTGTTTGGCTTGTCCATGTCATCGGATACCCTGCGGGGCCACACGGATACCATTATCCTGACCCAGCTGATGCGGGGGGACAACTACGGATATGAGATCAACAAGAACATCCAGCAGCGGACCCGTGGACAGTACGGCTTCAAGGAGGCCACGCTGTACACCGCCTTCCGCCGTCTGGAGCAGAGCGGGCTCATCACCTCCTACTGGGGGGAGGATGGCCCCGGCGCCCGGCGCCGCTACTACGCCATCACCGACGAAGGCCGGCGGCAGTGGGCGGAAAACTGCCGGGAATGGCAAAGCACCAGGGCGCTGCTGGACGCCCTCATCACCATTGAGGAGGAGTAGATCATGGATCGCATGAAGACAAAATTCATCATCGCGGTGACCACCCGTCTGGCCGCCGCCGAGGATTCCAACGCCAAGACGGACCTCATTGAGGAGCTCAGCGAGAACCTGTACCAGCGGTATCTGGACCTGGCGGCCTCCGGTATGGCGGAGGACGAGGCCTACGCCAAGGCCCTGGAGGACCTGGGGGACGTGGAGGAGCTGCTGGCCTATCTCCGGAGCCTGGGCCCCGACGGGGAGCTGCCCCGGGAGGAGAGCCAGGGGCGGGACTACTTCAATGAGTTCCTCCGGGGTGCGGAGGAGGTGGTGCGCGAGACCATCTCTCAGACCAGGGAGGCGGTGGACCAGGCCAAGGTCATCTTCCGGGACGTGGCGGAGAAGCTGCGGGAGAAGTACCCCAACGGCTTTGACGGCAGTATTCACGTCCACTTCAACGACGGCGACGACGACCACGGCCAGCACCCCGAAGGCGAGGACCACGAGGGGGAGGAGCGGCAGGACGGCGGCCGGGACTGGGTGGTCTCCGCCGGCTACAGCAAGGAGCGGGGCTTCTTCTGCGAGCGGGGCCAGAGCCGCCCGGTGACCGGCACGGCGTTTCCCTCCCGGGACCTTAAGGGCGTGGACATCAAGCTGTACAACGGGGATGTGGCCGTCCACCTGCTGGACGACCCTGAGGCGGACCTGACCCTGGACGGAGACACCGACCAGCTGGAGCTGCGGCTCTCCGAGGAGGGCATCCTCTCCATCCGCCAGGGAAAGACCGCCTCCGCCTCCTTCTTCTTCGCCCGGGGCCTCGCCTCCGCCGACGTGAAGCTGTACCTGCCCCGGCGGCTGTGGTCCTTCCTGCAGGTGGCCTCCGTCAACGGCGACGTCCGCATCGACGACGGACTGGAGGCGGAGCAGCTGATCGTCAAGACCACCAGCGGCGATCTGGAGGCGGAACATCTCTGCTGCCGCCAGATGATCTTCAAGTCTGCCAGCGGCGACCTGGACTGCGGCAACCTCACCGGCGACGTCCAGGCGGACACCGTCAGCGGCGACATCACCCTCTCCGGCAGCATGGGCACCCTGCGCGCCAGCTCCATCAGCGGGGACGTGGAGATCTCCGGCAGCGTCCGGGAGGCCCGGTGCACCAGCGCCAGCGGCGATGTGCTGCTGAAAACCGGCGTTCTGCCGGAGTTTCTGGAGCTGGCCTCCAAGTCCGGCGACTGCGAGGCCCGGCTCCCCGGCGACCAGGGCTTCACCCTCCAGTACAGCACCGTCAGCGGATGCCTTCGCTCCGGCTTCCCTCTGGATATCCCCGCCGGGGCCAAGTCCGGCAGCGCCGCCTACCGGGAGGGCGGCAGCACTGTCCGTCTCTCCAGCATCAGCGGCGACATCACCCTGCGCAGCATCTGACGGAGGTGGAGGGAACACATGGATAAGCGTACTACCGACGTCGTGGCCTATCTCACCTGGGTAGGACTGCTCATCGCCTTCATCATGGGCGACCGGGCCGCCTCCCGGTTCCACCTGAACCAGGCTCTGGTGATCTGGCTGGCCGCCACCCTGTTCGCCTGGATCCCCGTGGTGGGCTGGATCTGCGGGCTGTTCTGCGCCGTTTGCTGGTTTATCGGCATCATCAACGCCGCCTGCGGCGTGGAGCGGGAGGTGCCCCTCATCGGCCACGTCCATCTGATCTACTGAGGCCGGAACCGATCCGCCCATGCAAAGGCAAAAGCAGAGGGCCATCCAATATGGATGGCCCCCTGCTCTTTTGTTCAGAGGAGCAGTCGACTCCCCCATACTGCCTACAGCCCATCCCCCGGTCTTTCCACCGCCGGGCGGTATTTCCCGTACACGTAAAAGGACAATATCACCGTCAGGACATCCGCCGCCGCCTGGGACCACACGATGCCGAACATACCCAGGACCGCGTTCAGCAGAAACAGCATGGGGATATTGAACACCAGCCACCGGACCACCCCCAGGAACAGGGAGATCCGTCCTCTCCCAAAGGCCTGGAACAGATAAACGGTGAAGAAGCTCAGGAACATCAGTGGCGTGGCCAGCACCCGGATGCGCAGGAACTGGGCGGCCAGCTCCACCGTCTGGCCATCGGCGATAAAGAGGTGGGCAAACTGGACGGCAAAGAGCTCGTACAGCAGGATGCTGATCCCCGCGATGACCAGGCCCAATCGCCGGGCCAGGCGGATAGTGTCCTCCATCCGCTGTCTGTTCCCGGCGGAGAAATTGTAGGCCACCAGGGGCATCATGCCCTGGCAGATCCCCACGCCCACGTTCAGGGGAAAGCGCTCCACCTTCAGCACGATTCCCACGGCGGCCAGAGCCTGGTCGCTGTAGGAGACCATCAGCTTATCGATGAACACATAGTCCAGATCAAAGAGGAATGTGGTAACGGCGGAGGGAATCCCCACGCCGAAAATGGCCAGGATGCTGGCTCTCCGGGGCCATCCGCCGCAGGGGGAAAAGGTGACCACGGAACTCCGGCCCATCCGCAGCAGGACCGCCACGAAAAAGAGGAAGGCCACGCAGTTGGAGACACAGGTGGCAATCCCGGCCCCCAGCACCTCCTGGCCCTCCGGCAGCAGCACAAACATGAACAGCGGGTCCAGGGCGATGTTCAAAAGCCCGCCCAGGATGATGCCGGCACTGGCTTCCCGGGAGCGGCCGATGCTGCGGATGAGGTTTGCCAGCACATTGGAGAGCACTGTGGGGACGCCGCCCACGACAATGACGCACAGGGCGTACTGCCTGGCATAGCCGCAGGTGTTCTCCCCCGCGCCGAGGAGGCTGAGAAGCGGCTCCATGAACGCCGCCACGCCCACCGCGAACAGCGCCGCGATGGCGGCCCCCAGATACAGGGAGAAGGCGCTGACCCGCCTGGCCTCCTCCTCCCGGGACTGGCCCAGAAGGCGGGAGATCAGGGAGCCCCCGCCGATGCCCGCCAGCCCCGCAAGGCACAGGGTGATGTTGAACACCGGCAGGATCAGGGACGTACCCGCCACCATATAGGGATTGTTGGTCTGTCCCACGAAAAAGGTGTCCGCCATGTTGTAGATCAGCACGATCAGCTGGCTGCTTATGGCCGGAATAATCATTTTCCGCAGGGCGGAAGGGACCGGGAGGTGCTCAAACACATCCTCCCGCGAAGCATTCACGTTCGCTCGCATGGCGCTGCACCTGGGCTTTCTCCATATTTTACCGGGGACCCCTGGCGGCAATTTTCTCCGAAGTTGACCGGTCTTTCCCGGGTTCCCACGACAAACAAGGCAAAAGCCGTACTCAATTGAGTACGACTTTTGCCTGGAGCTGGAAATCAGACTCGAACTGACGACCTGCTGATTACGAATCAGCTGCTCTACCGACTGAGCTATTCCAGCGCATACCTATATTTACACAACTACACAACAGATTGAATATATCATATTTTCTCTTGCTCGTCAAGTATCTCTTTGCCGCGCCGGAGGCAACTCTCCCCTCTGATAACTTTCCGTATTTTTGCAGCTTCCCATGCAGATTTGTGGGCAAGGGCTGTATAGCTTTCCCGAAATTTTCTGAAGATCCGCCAAAAATACCCCCGGATTTTTTCTGTCAGCCATCGACAATTTTGGTGATTCAATCTAAAATCCCCGACAAATTTCTTCTAATTTTCCCCTTGACTCCTCTTTCGACAGGTTCACATAAAATTTTCAATAATTTTTGTCTACAGCAAGTTATACACATTATCCACACAGTTTTCCACACCCGTTTTTTCCAGTGATACCAATGCTTTATTGGATAATTTCCATTTTTTGTAAAATTGTGTAACCTGGGTTCCGCCTCTTTTCTCCCCTCGAATTTTGTTGACATAATGACTCTTTATGCATCTATTCATTGTTTACCCGCCATTCCTGCCGGGCCGTTCCCTCCGCCCTGCAAAACCGGTGGGAACGGCCCGTGCAGCAAGGGAGCCGGACAAAATTGTCCGGCTCCCTTGTTCTCCTATATCTCCAGATTGGCGTAGGCGTTGAGGCGCATATCCGCCAGATTTCCCGCCAGATACTCATAATAGGCCTGGCTGCCGATCATAGCGCCGTTATCACCGCACAGGGACAGGGGCGGCAGATACAGCCGCAGGCCGTTTTCCCGGCAGGAGCGCTCCAGGTCCCCCCGGATCCGCTTGTTGGCGGCCACCCCTCCGGCGGCCACCAGGGTGGTCCGCCCCCGGCGGCGGGCGGCCTCCATGGCCCGGGGCACCAGCTCCTCGCTGATGGCCGCCGCCACCGACGCCGCCAGACTGGAGCGGTCCAGGTCCTCCCCCTTCTGCTGGGCGTTGTGGACCAGGTTCACCGCCGCCGTCTTGAGTCCGGAGAAGGACATGTCCAGGTCGTTCTCCGCGATGTGGGCCCGGGGCAGGGGGTAGCGGGTATCGTCGCCCCCCTCCGCCAGCAGCTCCATGGGTTTGCCGCCGGGGTAGGGCAGGCCCAGCACCCGGGCGATCTTGTCGAAGCACTCCCCCGCCGCGTCGTCCCGGGTGGCCCCCAGGATCTCCATGTCCGTATAGCCCGCCACGTCCACCAGCATGGAGTTGCCCCCGGAGATGCA
The DNA here is from genome assembly GCA_944385715.1 of uncultured Oscillospiraceae bacterium. Classification (GTDB taxonomy): domain Bacteria; phylum Bacillota; class Clostridia; order Oscillospirales; family Oscillospiraceae; genus Pelethomonas. Next base: position 9,454 of record CALWYI010000060.1, read on the forward strand.
CAGGGCCAGGAAGGGGGGCTCCAGCTCCGGGAAGGCAATGTAGTTGGCGGCGATGTGGCCCCGGAGGTGGTGGACCGGGATCAGGGGCTTGCCCAAGGCGTAGGCCGCCGCCTTGGCGAAGTTCACCGCCACCAGCAGGGCCCCGATGAGCCCCGGCCCATAGGTCACCGCCACGGCGTCGATGTCCGGTTTCGTCACGCCGGCATCGGCCAGGGCCTTCTCCGCCAGGCCCGCGATGGCCTCCACGTGCTTGCGGGAGGCGATCTCCGGCACCACGCCGCCGTAGATGGCGTGCATGTCCGCCTGGGACAGTATGGCGTCGCTGAGAACTTCCCGCCCGTCCCGGACCACCGCCGCGGCGGTCTCGTCGCAGGAGGACTCAAATGCCAGAATCAGCATAGCAATATCCACTCCTTTACAGGGAAAGTAAACATTTCTGGGGGAAATAGGGCTGTCTGTCAGGGGGCCGCCCTTCCCGCCGGCTCCAGCTCCAGGCTCTCCACCAGGAAGCGGAGCCGGGCCTGGGCATAATCCCGGGCCAGCACCTGATCCACCGTGGAGAGGTACCGCTCCCGGTCCTCCGTGAAGTACCTTCCCGTGGCGGGCCAGACGGAGAGGCTGTCCAGCGGCCAGCCAGGGGTGTAGCTGGGGTAGGGCTTGTTCACCATGTAGAAGCGGTAGACGTCGTTGATGGGGCCGTCGTCCATAAAGCCGGCGACCCTGCCGTGGTTGGCCACGGCGTAGCCCTCCTGGTACCAGCAGGTCATCCGGCCCCCCAGTTCACGGGCCAGGGCCGCGTAGTGTTCGATGGCCTCCTCGTCGGTCATCACGTGGCCGTCGCTCCGGCGGCGGACGGTGAGTCCCGGCTGTCGGGGGTCGTCCAGGGCCAGCTCCCGGATGTACAAAGCGGCGTCCTGGGCGATTACATAGTCCCAGAACTGCCCGTACCAGGCCGCCTTGGTCCGGGCGTTCTCCAGGGGGCTGCCACCCGCCTCGTCGGGGATCTTCCGGATATCCAGGTCCCTCAGGGTGAGAAAGGACACGTCGTACCCCGCCAGGATGTGGGCAAAGTAGTCCGCCTTGGCGGG
>CALWYI010000061.1 GCA_944385715.1 uncultured Oscillospiraceae bacterium
CCTGTGTGATGGCGCTTGCCCTGTTCCTGTCCGGCTGCTCTGTGGAGCAGGTCAGCAACAACGGCAATACTTCCAGCAATGCCAATAATACCGGCAGCAGCGACAACAGCGGAAGCCAAGGCGACCGTGTGGTCAATGTATGCAGCTGGGGCGAGTATATCGACGAGTCTCTTATCGAGGAATTTGAGGAGGCGACCGGCATCACTGTCAACTACCGGACCTCTCCCAGCAATGAGGAGCTCTACTCCACGCTGCAGTCCGGCGGCACCAGCTACGATGTCATCGTCCCCTCTGACTATATGATCTCCCAGCTCATCGAAGAGGATATGCTCCAGCCCCTGGACTACAGCAAGATCCCCAACTTTGAGAAGATCGACCAGCGGTTCAAGAACCTCTCCTACGACCCGGAGAACCTGTACACCGTCCCCTACACCTGGGGCACCCTGGGCATCATCTACAACACCACCATGGTGGATGAGCCCATCACCAGCTGGAGCGCCATGTTCGACGACACCGCTCCCGGCAATGTGCTGCTTATCGACAACTCCCGGGACGCCTTCGGCATCGCCCTCTACTACCTGGGCTACTCCGTGAACACCACCGACGAGGCCCAGATCCGGGAGGCCTATGAGCTCATCGCCGACGCCAAGAGCCGCGGCGTGTATCAGGGCAAGGTGATGGACGAGATCTTCCAGATCATGGAGGGCGGCAACGCCGCTATCGCCACCTACTACGCCGGCGACTACCTGACCATGCTGGAGAACAACGAGGATCTGGCCTACGTCATCCCCGACGAGGGCTCCAACTGGTTCGTGGACGCCATGTGTATCCTGAAGGACGCGGAGAACGTGGACGAGGCCCACGAGTGGATCAACTTCATCGCCTCCACTGAGTCCAACCTCCGGAACATGGACTACATCTGGTACGCCTCCCCCAACACCGAGGCTCTGGAGATGTACCCCGAGTGGTACGAGGAGCAGTACGGCGAGCCCCTGGACATGGAGCTCTATGAGATCATGGCCGCTCCCCAGGAGATCCTGGACCGGTGCGAGGCCTATCTGGTGCTGCCCCAGGAGACCCGGGATCTGTACAGCGAGCTGTGGATCGAGCTGGGCGCCGACGGCTGACACACCACCACTGATAAATGATAAAAAAACAGGCTGTTCCAATGGAACAGCCTGTTTTTTATTTTGCAATCCTCAGAACAGGGTGATCTGGCTGGTATCCGCCATGCCGGCGAAGGCCCCCAGGCCCCGGAGCTGGTCGATATGGGTCTTGGAGAGCTTATTGCAGCAGGCGGCAAACTCCTCCACAGAGATGAACTCCTTCCCCTTCCGCTTCTCCACCGTGTCCAGGGCCGCCGTCTCCCCCAGGCCCCGCACGGCGGTGAAGGGCGGAATCAGGGCGTCGTCCCCTTTGATGCGAAAGCGGGTGGCGTCGGACTCGTAGATGTCGATGGGGGCGAACCGGAAGCCCCGGAGATAGAACTCGTAGCAGACCTCCAGCGTCACCGCCAGATCCTGCTCCACCGCCGTGGCGTCCTTGTTGTTCCAGATCTCCAGGATCTTCCGCTTCACCGCCTCCAGCCCGGCGCAGCAGTACTCCGCGTCGAAAGCTTTGGCACGGATGGAGAAGAAGGTGGCGTAGAAGGCCAGGGGCCTGTGGGCCTTGAACCAGGCGATGCGGAAGGCCATCATGACATAGGCCACCGCGTGGGCCTTGGGAAACAGGTAGCCGATCTTGGCCAGGGACTGGATGTACCAGTCCGGCACGTCGTGCTCCCGCATGGCCTCCTCCCAGCCGGGCTCGAATCCCCCCTTCTTTACCTTGCCCTTACGGACCGCCTCCATGATCTTGAAGCTCATCTTGGGCTCCAGACCCATGGAGATGAGATAGAGCATGATGTCGTCACGGCAGCCCACCGTCTCCGTAACGGAGGCGGTGCCATTGACGATCAGCTCCCGGGCGTTGCCCAGCCACACGTCGGTGCCGTGGGAAAAGCCGGAGAGCCGGACCAGGGTGTTGAAATCCTTGGGCTGGGTATCCATGAGCATCTGCCGGGTGAATTTGGTGTTGAACTCCGGGATGGCCACCGCCCCGGTGGGGCCCAGGATCTCGTCGTTTTCAAAGCCCAGCACCTTACTGCTGGTGAAAAGGCTCATGGTATCCGGGTCGTCCAGGGGAATCTCCCGGGCATTGACGCCGGTGAGGTCCTCCATCATGCGGACCATGGAGGGGTCATCGTGGCCCAGCATGTCCAGCTTCAGGAGGTTGTCCTCCATGCAGTGATATTCAAAATGGGTGGTGATGATGTCGCTGTCGGCGGCGTCCGCCGGGTGCTGCACCGGGCAGAAGTCCTCCACGTCCAGGTCGTCGGGCACCACCACCAGGCCGCCGGGGTGCTGGCCGGTGGTCCGCTTCACTCCCACGCAGCCCAGGGTCAGCCGGTTCTCCTCGGCGTGGCCGGGGTTCAGGCCCCGGGCCTCCAGGTACTTCTTCACATAGCCGTAGGCGGTCTTCTCCGCCACGGTGCCGATGGTCCCCGCCCGGAACACCTGGGTCTCGCCGAACATCTCAATGGCGTGGCGGTGGGCTTTCGCCTGGTACTCTCCCGAGAAGTTCAGGTCGATATCCGGCACCTTGCCGCCGCCAAAGCCCAGGAAAGTCTCAAAGGGGATGTCGAAGCCGTCCTTCACGTACTTCGTGCCGCACACCGGGCAGACCTTGTCCGGCATGTCGGCCCCGCAGCCGTAGGAGCCGTCGGTAATGAACTCGCTGTGCTTGCAGTTGGGGCAGCGGTAGTGGGGCGGCAGGGCGTTGACCTCGGTGATGCCGGACATGTAGGCCACCAGAGAGGAGCCCACGCTGCCCCGGGAGCCCACCAGATAGCCGTTCTCCAGGGACCGCTGGACCAGCTTCTGGGCGGACATGTACACCACGTCGTACTTGCCCAGGATGCCCCCCAGCTCCACGTTCAGCCGGTCCACGATCAGCTGGGGCGGGTCCTCGCCGTAGAGGGCGTGGACCTTGTCCCACACCAGGCGGTTGAGGTCCTCCTCAGAGTTCTCCAGCCGGGGGGGGAACAGCTTTCCCTTGGGCAGGAGGTCGAAGGTCTCCACCTGGTCCGCAATGGCCTGGGTGTTGGTGACCACCACCTCCAGGGCCTTCTCCTCCCCCAGGTAGCGGAACTCCGCCAGCATCTCGTCGGTGGTCTTGAAGTAGATGGGCAGAGGCTGGTCGCAGTCGGAAAATTTCTTGGTATCCAGGAGGATGTGGCGGTAGATCTCGTCCTCCGGGTCCAGAAAGTGAACGTCGCCGGTGGCACACACCGGCTTGCCCAGCTCCTCCCCCAGGCGGACAATGGTACGGTTGAACGAGCGCAGTTCCTCCTCATCCTTGGCCTTGCCGTCCCGGAGCATGAAGGCGTTGTTGCAGAGAGGCTGGATCTCCAGGTAGTCGTAGAAGGAGGCGATGCGCCTGAGCTCCCCCCAGTCCTTGTAGTCCGCCACCGCCTGGAACAGCTCCCCCGCCTCGCAGGCGGAGCCCACGATGAGCCCCTCCCGGTGGGCGATGAGCTCGCTCTTGGGGATCAGGGGTACCCGCTTGAAGTACTTGAGGTTGGAGGCGGAGATGAGCTGGTAGAGGTTCTTGAGCCCCACCTTGTTTTTGGCCAGGAGAATGATGTGCTTGGGCCGGCGGTTGGCGTGGCCCTGGGACCGGAGGGCCGGCATGGCGGCGTTAATTGCCTGGAGGCTATGTACCCCCATCTCCTCCAGCTTTTGAAAGAAGTGGGGCAAGAACAGTCCGCAGGTGGCGGCGTCGTCGCTGGCCCGGTGGTGCTGGAAGGCGGGCAGCCGCAGGTGCTCCGCCACGACGTCCAGTTTGTACTTCCCCAGCTCCGGCAGCAGGTTCTGGGCCAGGATCAGGGTATCCACGTAGGTGGGCGTGAAGGTAAGGCCCGCCGCCCGGCAGCCCTCCCGGATGAAGCCGATGTCAAACTCCGCGTTGTGGGCCACCAGGGGCCGCTCCCCCACGAAGTCCAGAAAGGCCCCCAGGGCCTCCACCGGCTGGGGGGCCCCCTGGAGCATGGCGTCGGTGATGCCGGTGAGGGCGATGATCTCCGGGGTCAGGTGGCGGCCCGGGTCCACGAAGGTCTGGAACCGCTCCCCCACCTCTCCGTTGTGGATCACCACCGCACCAATCTCTGTAATGGCGTCCCGCTTTACATATAGTCCCGTGGTCTCGATGTCGAAGGCCACGTATTCGTCGGCAAATGTGCGGTCCTGCTCGCCGTGGACCGCCACCCGGTCGTCCAGGTTGTTGACGAAGTAGCCCTCCATGCCGTAGATGATCTTGATGTCCCCGGCGGAGTGCCAGGCGTCGGGAAAGCCCTGGGCCACGCCGTGGTCGGTGATGGCGATGGCGGGGTGGCCCCATGCCTCCGCCCGCTTGATGATGTTCCCCTCCGGCCCCGCCTTGGGGTTCAGGGGGGACAGGGCGTCCATGTTGGAGAAGGAGGTGTGCATGTGGAGCTCCACCCGCTTGATCTCCGCCGTATCCTTCCGCATCTCGTGGGGGTAGGTGGCGATGCTCCGGGGGTCCAGCAGGATGTCGCTGCCGTCCCGGTTGAGCTTGATGTAGCCCTGGACCTTCAGCCACATACCGGGCTTGATGTCCTTCTTCAGGGCCGCCTTCTCCTCCTTCTGCATATACTTGGTCACCCGGACGGAGGTCTGGAAGTCCGTCATGTCGAAGGTCAGGCAGAACACCCCCGGCCGCCGGGTCTCGTACAGGTCCGCAAAGAACACCCGGCCCGCCACGATCACGCTGCCCATCTTGGGGTTGAGCCCGGTCATAGGCTGGACGGCGCCCTTGATGGCGCCGCCCATGATGATCTCGCCGTCCTTCTTCCCGGTCTGCGCGGCTCCCTGGGGCGGAACGACCTTCTGGTGAATATCGGTCTTCACAAGGTCGTAGGCCTGATTCACCGCGGACGCCAGCACGCCCCGCTGCTCTCCCAGGTCCGCCGGCACCGTCAGCTCCATGGCCATGGTCCGACGTTCCCGGTCCACCTCCACAGCGGTGAGAAAGGCCCCGTCCAGGGCCACCCGCAGCTCCCAGGGCAGCTCCAATGTATGAAATAGTTCAAAAAACGGTATCTTCTGTGCCATCTCCATCTTCCGTTCCGCAGGGTTTTACCGGCAATTGGTCTCTATCCTTTTCTTTTGAAAAAGAAAAGGATCAAAAGAAAACTTTGGGGCAAAACTTCGTTTTGCCTGAGGGGACAGGCAAGGAATCCCGTCGCGCAGCAAAGCAACCAGGGGAAGCTTGGCGCAAAAGGAAACGGTGGCGCAGAACAAGCGCTTACAGCTTGTCGATCTCCGCCATCAGGGCGTCCACCAGCTGGTCCTGGGGCACCTTCCGCAGGATCTCCCCCTTCCGGAAGAGGAGGCCCTCCCCCTTCCCGCCGGCGATGCCCACGTCGGCGGAGGACGCCTCCCCGGGGCCGTTGACGGCGCAGCCCATGACAGCCACGGTGATGGGCTTGGTACAGCCCATGAGCCGCCGCTCCACCTCCTCCGCCATGGGGATGAGGTCAATGTTGGTCCGGCCGCAGGTGGGACAGGCGATGAGGTTGGGGCCGTCCTGCCGGATGCCCGCCGCCCGCAAGATTTTCTTGGCGGCGTAGATCTCCTCCACCGGGTCTGCCGTCAGCGTCACCCGCAGGGTGTCCCCGATGCCAAGGCACAGAAGGCCCCCGATACCCATGGCGGACTTGATGATGCCCATGGAGGGGGTTCCCGCCTCGGTGACCCCCAGGTGCAGCGGGTAGTCGCACCGCTCATGGAGCAGGCGGTAGGCCGCCATGGTCAGCGGCACCGAGGAGCACTTCACCGAGATGCAGATGTCGTCAAAGTCAAACTTGTTCAGCAGCGCCACATGGCCCATGGCGCTCTCCACCAGGGCCTCCGCCGTGACGCCGCCGTACTTCTTCCGGAGCTCCGGCTCCAGGGAGCCGCCGTTGACCCCGATGCGGATGGGGATATTGCCCGCCCGGCAGGCGTCGGCCACCGACTTTACGTGGTCCTCCCCGCCGATGTTGCCGGGGTTGATGCGGATCTTGTCCGCCCCCCGGGCGGCGCACTCCAGGGCCAGCTTGTAGTCAAAGTGGATGTCCGTCACCAGGGGGATGTGGATGCGGCTTTTGATGGCCCCCACGGCCCTGGCCGCCGCCATATCCGGCACCGCCACCCGGATGATCTCGCAGCCCGCCTCCTCCAGCCGGAGGATCTGCTCCACCGTGGCCCCCACGTCGTGGGTCTTGGTGGAGCACATGGACTGGATGGACACCGGCGCGCCGCCCCCCACGGGGACGCCGCCTACCATGATCCGTTTGCTCATATTCTCTCCTCCTCAGCTGAACAGCCGGGCCACGTCGTGGAAGGTGACCACCAGGATCAGCACCATCAAAAGGGCAAAACAGGCAAAGTTGATGCCTGCCTCATACTTCATGGGGATTTTCTTCCTGAATACCTTCAAAGAGACGGTGGAGATCACCAGGAACAAGATCCGCCCGCCGTCCAGGGCCGGAATGGGCAGCAAATTCACCACCGCCAGGTTCACCGCCAGCATGGCGCCGAAGTAGGCGATGTTCTCCAGGGCCGCCCCCACCGTGGGGCTCTGCTGCCCCACCTCGGTGATGGTGGTGACGATGCCCACCGGGCCGGTGAGGTCCTGGACCCCGGCGCCGCCGGTGAGGAGCTCCTGGAGGCTGTAGCGGACGATGCGGACAAAGTCCACCGCGTTGAGCCAGGTCATCTTCAGCTTGACCCCCAGGGTGGCCTCCTCAGTGGCCCCGAAGTAGAGGCCGTAGCCGGTGTACTTGGTCTCCCCGTCGTTGGAGGTGTACTCCTGGAGGGTCAGGGGAAAGTCGTCGAGAACCACCTTCTCCCCGTTTCGGAGGACCACCAGGTCAAAGCCGGCGCCGTCCCCCCGGGAGAGGAACATGCTGATGTCATTGTAGAGGTAGATCCTTTCTCCGTCAATGCTGTAAAGGATATCTCCTTCCATGAGACCGTCCTCCCCCTGTAGGGTAAACTCCGGGGCGAAGCCGGTGATCTGGGGGGTGTAGAAGGCCCCGGCGTCTATAAACAGCAGGAAGATGATGATGACGCCCACGATAAAGTTCATGATGGCCCCGGCGGCAAACACCAGCACCTTCTTCCAGAAGCCCTGGTTGTTCAGGCTGTGGGGGTCGTCGGATTCCTCCTCCTCCCCCTCCATGGCGCAGTAACCGCCGATGGGCAGGGCCCGCAGAGAGTAGGTGGTGCCCTTCTTCCCCTCCCGCTGCCAGATGGCGGGCCCCATACCGATGGCAAACTCGTGGACGGTGACCCCGCAGAGGCGGGCGGCGATGAAGTGGCCCCACTCGTGGGCGGCGATGAGGACGCCGAAGAGCAGAATGGCGATGATAATATACATGGTTTTGGGTTACCTTTCTTAGTTGGACTCCTCCGGTCAGCCGGCGCTCCGGCTGTCACACACCACCTGGCGGGCGGCCCGGTCTGCTTCCAGTATATCCTCCAGACCGGGATTTAATTGCACGGGAATTCTGTCGAGGGCCTCCGCCACCAGCTCCGGGATCCTGCCGAAAGGGATCCGGTCCGCCAGGAACAGCCCCACGGCGGCCTCGTTGGCCCCGTTGAGAACGGCGCAGGCGGTCCCCCCTGTTCCGGCGCAGTCCATGGCCAGCTTCAGGCAGGGAAAGGCCTCCGTATCCGGCGGGGCGAAGGTCAGGGGCGGGCAGGTCATGAGGTCCAGGGGCTCCGCCGGGGACTGGGCCCGGGCGGGGTAGGTCAGGGCGTACCGGATGGGCAGGCGCATATCCGGCGTGCCCATCTGGGCCAGCACCGCCCCGTCCCGGAACTCCACCATGGAGTGGATGATGCTCTGGCGGTGGATCACCACCGACACCTGCTCCGGCGGCATGTGGAACAGCCGCATGGCCTCGATAAACTCCAGGCCCTTGTTCATGAGGGAGGCGCAGTCGATGGTGATCTTGGCCCCCATGGTCCAGTTGGGGTGCCGCAGGGCCTCCGCCCTGGTTTTGTGGTACACCGCCTGCCGGTCCAGGCCGTAGAAGGGCCCGCCGGAGCAGGTCAGAATCAGGCGGCGGACCTCCTCCCGGCCCCGGCTGCCCTGAAGGCACTGGAAGATGGCGGAGTGCTCGCTGTCCACCGGCAGGATCTCCGCGCCGCAGCGCCGGGCCTCAGCCATCACCAGCTCCCCGGCGCACACCAGGGTCTCCTTGTTGGCCAGGGCGATGCGCTTGCCCCGGCGGATGGCGGCCAGGGTGGGCTGGAGGCCCACCATCCCCACCATGGCGGCCACCACCGTGCCGCTCTCCGGCAGGGACGCCGCCTCCACCAGGCCCTCCATGCCGTAGGCCACCCGCACCGGCAGTCCTTTGAGGCGCTTTGCCAATTCCAGGGCCGCGTCCATATCGTAGAGCACCGCCAGGTCGGGGTGAAATTCCCGGACCTGCCGCTCCAGCAGGTCTACGCTGTGGTGGGCCGCCAGGGCCGCCACCCGGACCCCCATCTGGGCGCAGACCTCCAGGGTCTGCCGCCCGATGGACCCGGTGGAGCCCAGCAGGGTGATGGCGTTTTTCATGGAGAAGCCTCCTTTTCGCGGCGGGCCGGAGAGGGGCCCCCGCTCTGTCTATCTGTGGCTACAGCAGCCACGGCAGCAGCGCCGTCAGCATGGGCGCCACAAAGATCACACTGTCGAAGCGGTCCAGCACGCCGCCGTGCTCCAGGAAAATGCGGCCGTAGTCCTTGATGCCGAATTCCCGCTTGATGAGGGAGAAGCTCAGGTCCCCCAGCTGGGCCACCACGCTGCAGATGAGCCCCAGTACCACAAGGCCCGGCAGGTCCAGACTTTCCTTCAGCCCCAGGTTCAGCACCAGGCCGAAGATCACCGCGCCCACGGCGTTGCCCAGAAGGCCTCCCACCGCCCCCTCCACCGTCTTGTGGGGGCTGACTCTGGGGGCCAGCTTGTGTTTGCCGAAGGCCCGGCCGGTAAAAAAGGCCCCGGTGTCGCTGCAAAAGCTGAACAGCAGCGGCAGCAGCAGATAGGCCCGGTGGAATCCCATGGCGTAGAGCCGCAGGAAGGCGGAGAAGGCGTAGGGGATGGCAAATATGGCCAGCAGCGCCCCGCAGATATGGGAGAACTTGACCGCGCCCCCCTTCCACACGGCGAAGGCGAACACCAGCAGTACGATCACCGCCACCAGCTCCGGATACAGCTTCTCCGGCACCCAGGCGGCCGCCACCGCGTAGGCGGCGCCCAGCATGGCCATGCTCTGCAGCGGGCTGCCCTTTTTCACCCCTACGCAGGTGGTCAGCTCCCAGGCGGCAATGGCCGACAACAGCATCAGCAGCACCGCCATCACCCACTCCGGCGCCCACAGCACCACCACCAGGATCACCGGCACGCCGATCACAGATACCAGCACTCTCGATCGCATAAAACCACCTCCTTACGACAAAATCAGCCCCGGCCCACGCCGCCGAAGCGGCGGTCCCGGCGCTGGAAAGCGGCAATGGCCCGGCGGAGCTCCTCCCTGGAGAAGTCCGGCCACAGCACGTCCGTATAGTAAAACTCCGCATAGGCGCACTGCCACAGCAGGAAATTGCTCAGCCGCTGCTCTCCGCCGGGGCGGATCAGCAGCTCCGGGCTGGGGATGCCCGCGGAGTAGAGGTACGTCTCAAAGACTTCCTCTGTCAAGTCCTCCGGCTTTACTTTCCCTGCCACGCAGTCTCTCGCAAAGGCCTGGGCCCCGTGGACGATCTCCGCGCGGCCCCCGTAGTTGATGCAGATGTTGCACTGGCAGCCGTCCAGCCTTGCGGAGATGCGGTTGCAGCGGTCCACCAGCCCACGCAGCTCGTCGCTGAGCACCGACAGGTCCCCCATGAAGCAAAGCCGCACATTGTCCCGCTCCATGGTGTCGATGGCCTCCAGCAGGTACCGCCTGAGGAGCTCCATAATGGTGGAGACCTCCTCCTTCGGGCGCTTCCAATTCTCCGTGGAGAAGGCGTACACCGTGAGATACTCGATTCCGATGTCCCGGCAGTAGATGGCGATGGTGCGGAAGGTCTCCGCCCCCACCTTGTGCCCCGCGCTGCGGGGCAGGCCCCGGCGCTTGGCCCAGCGGCCGTTGCCGTCCAGGATAATAGCGATGTGGCGGGGCAGACGGCTAAAATCCACCTG